>NZ_JAPEOX010000005.1 GCF_026340675.1 Streptomyces sp. NBC_01264 | reverse complement strand
AAGCGCTGCGCGCTTGGGACTGAACCGCCTCGCTGCGCTCGGCGGGGGCCGCTTTGCGGCCCATGACCTCTCGCTTCGCGAGAGGAGCCCCTCCGCTTCGCTCCGGGGCGGAGCCCTTTGGGCTCCAACGGGACCCCAAGCGCTGCGCGCTTGGGAAAAGAACCGCTTCGCTGCGCTCAGCGGGGCCCGGCTTCGCCGGGCCGGTGCCGGCGGCCCTTCGGGCTGGGGTCCTGCGCTTCGCTTCGGACGGTTCGCGTCTCCGCTTCGCTCCGTCCCGAACGGCCCGCTGTGCGGGCCTGGGTGACCCCGTTTCACGGGGTCCGGCCTTCGGCCCGTTGGGCGTCCGCTTCGCTCCCGCCTGTTCAGTCCTTCCGGCTTCGCCTCCAGGACCACAGCCCGCTTCGCGGGCGGCTGGCAGTAGCTGAAGTGATTCGGTCTATCAGGCGGTAGGCGATGTCGTGACCGTAAGAGTCGGCCAGGTCCACCGCGCTCATCCGCCCTGGGGGTTGCGGTATCGGGTCGGCGCCGTAGGCCAGCAGTATCGCCGTGAGGCGGCTGTCGATGGGAGTCCCTGACTGGAGTGCCGAGTCCCCCTCCAGGTCAATGGCGTGCTCCAGCAGGGTCATCCCCCAGCACACCTCGTTGACGTCCGCGCCTTCGTCGAGGAGGCGGGTCAGCTCGGCATAGTCACTGGACTCGACCGCCTGGTGGGCGGGCGTCCAAGGATTCTCGACCACTAGCGTCCTCCTTCGCTTCCCGCTGCTCGTCAGTCATGTGCTCGGACGCCGACTATAGCATGATGCAGCATGTACCATTGGAGAAATAGCACCACACCTTCCAGGTACATCGAGTGAGGTTTCGCGGATGCCTGTCTACGAATACCATCCGGATGAATTGGCGCGGATTTCTGTGGTCAGACAGGCCCATGGACTCGTCCTGGGCGAGGTGAAGGACCAGTGGCAGGCCGCCTGTGACCGCGAGGAACGCGCACTCGCCGGCCCCCAGGAGCCGCGCAAGCCGACCGCGCTGGACATCGCCTCGTGCCAGAGGCTCGAATGGGCGCGGATCGTGCAGGTCATGACGGAGCAGCAGATGTCCGTGTACAACCCGGACGAGGACCGCCGGGTAGCCCGGCGGGAAGAGCAGCGGGTGCAGCGCATGGCCGCCGAAACTGCCCGGAGTGAACAGTCGGGTGGTGGACTGCCGGTCGAAGTGCTGCGGCACCGCGTCTACCGGATCACAAGCCGGGCGGCCGGCTCCTCTGACGAAGAGGACCTGGTCCGCCACGTCTTCGCGGCCTCGAGCGGGGCAGCCGTCGAGCACGCACGGCGCATGTTCGGCCGGCCCGGCAGCATCTACCAAGACGGCGACTACCGGATCACTTCCGTCAAACAGGTACTTCCAGAATCAGGGGAATTCTTTTGATTCAGCTCCGAGAACACCAGGCGGACCAGAAGTCGGCGTTCCGGAAATGGGTGGGATTTCCTGCAAGGTCCTCCGTGCCCCCGCATGGAGCGCGAGGCACGATCGTGTCCGCGACCGGGTCCGGCAAAACGATCACGGCCGCCGCGTGTGCGCTGGAATGCTTCCCCGGCGGCCGGATCCTCGTCACCGTCCCCACCCTGGACCTCCTCGCGCAGACCGCCCAGGCATGGCGCCTGGTGGGCCACCGGGCCCCGATGATCGCCGTCTGCTCGCTGGAGAACGACCCGGTGCTCAACGAGCTCGGCGTGCGCACCACGACCAACCCGATCCAGCTCTCCCTTTGGGCCGGCTCAGGCCCGGTCGTCGTGTTCGCCACATACGCCTCCCTCGTCGACCGCGAAGACCTTGACGCGCCCGAAGGAAAGCGGCAAGTCCGCGGGCCGCTGGAGGCCGCCCTGGCGGGCGGGGACCGCCTGTACGGACAGCGGATGGACGGGTTCTCGCTCGCCGTCATCGATGAGGCTCACTCAACCGCAGGCGATCTTGGCAGGCCATGGGCGGCGATCCATGACAACGCCCGCATTCCCGCAGACTTCCGGCTCTACCTCACCGCCACCCCACGCATCCTGGCTTCCCCCCAGCCGCAGAGGGGCGCCGCCGGCCAGGAGCCGGAACTCGCGAGCATGGCCGACGACCCGGACGGCACCTACGGCGCGTGGCTCGCCGAGCTCGGGCTCTCCGAGGCTATCGAGCGGGGCATCCTCGCCGGGTTCGAGATCGACGTCCTGGAGATCCGCGACCCCTCGCCCGTCCTCGAAGAGTCCGAGGAGGCACAGCGGGGCCGGCGCCTGGCGCTGCTGCAGACCGCGCTCCTGGAGCACGCCGCGGCGCACAACCTGCGCACGGTCATGACGTTCCACCAGAAGGTCGAGGAAGCCCGCGCGTTCGCGGACAAGATCCCCGAGACCGCCGCCGCGCTGTACATGAACGACACCTCCGACGCCGACCTGGCCGCCGCCGGCAAGCTGCCCAAGTCCTCGATCGACGCGGAATTCTACGAGCTGGAGGCCGGCCGCCACGTACCGCCGGACCGGGTCTGGTCGGCGTGGCTGTGCGGCGACCACCTCGTCACCGAGCGGCGCGAAGTACTGCGCCAGTTCGCCAACGGCATCAACGCCACCGGCCACCGCGTACACCGCGCCTTCCTCGCCAGCGTCCGCGTGCTCGGGGAAGGCGTCGACATCACCGGTGAGCGGGGAGTCGAAGCCGTCTGCTTCGCCGACACCCGCGGCTCCCAAGTCGAGATCGTCCAGAACATCGGACGCGCCCTCCGCCTCAACAAGGACGGCTCCACCAAGATCGCCCGTATCATCGTGCCGGTCTTCCTGGACCCGAACGAAGACCCGAACGACATGGTCGCCAGCGCCAGCTTCCGCCCCCTTGTAGCCGTATTGCAGGGCTTGCGTTCGCATGACGAACGTCTGGTCGAGCAGCTCGCTTCCCGCGCGCTCACCAGCGGCAAGCGCAAGATTCACGTCCGGCGAGACCAGGACGGCCAGATCGTCGGGGCCGGCGGCGACGGCGAGGGCCAGGAGGACGACGACACGCAGGCCGCCGCCGAAGCAGCCCTGCTCCACTTCTCCAGCCCCCGCGACGCCGCCACCATCGCCGCGTTCCTGCGCACCCGGGTCTACCGGCCGGAGTCGCTGGTCTGGCTGGAGGGCTACCAGGCCCTGCTCCGCTGGCGGGCCGAGAACGAGATCACCGGCGTCCACGCCGTCCCCTACGACGTCGAGGTCGAAGTCGGCGTCACGAAGGACTTCCCGCTGGGCAGGTGGGTCCACCAGCAGCGGAAGGCCCTGCGGGCCGGAGAGCTCGAAGAACGGCGCAAGACCCTGCTGGACGCCCCGGAAGCCGGCATGGTGTGGGAGCCGGGCGAGGAGGCGTGGGAGGCCAAGCTCGCCGCGCTCCACGCGTTCCGGCGGGCCACGGGGCACCTCGCGCCGCGTCAGGACGCAGTGTGGGGCGAGGGCGAGGCGATGGTGCCCATCGGGCAGCACATGGCCAACCTCCGCCGCAAGGGCGCGAAAAACGGCCTCGGCAAGAACGAGGACACCGCGACGACCCGCGCGGCGCAGCTGACCGCGATCGACAAGGACTGGGACTGCCCCTGGCCCCTGGACTGGCAGCGGCACTACCGCGTGCTCGCCGACCTGGTCGACGCCGACGGCGTCCTGCCCCACATCGCGCCGGGCGTCGTCTTCGACGGCGACGACGTCGGCAAATGGCTCCAGCAGCAGAGACAGCCGGCCACCTGGACGCGGCTCCTGCCCGAGCAGCAGGAACGGCTGACCAAGCTCGGCGTACAACCCGACCAGGCGCCCTCCCCCGCCTCCACGGCCAGTAGCGGGGCGAAGGGGCCGAGCAAGGCAAAGCAGGCGTTCCAGCGGGGGCTTGCGGCCCTGACGCAGTGGGTCGAACGCGAAGGCGCCCACCGGCCGATCCCGCGCGCCCACATCGAGGAAATCGCGGTCGACGGCGAGGTAGAGCCGGTGGCCGTGAAGCTCGGCGTCTGGGTCTCGAACACCAAGTCGAGGCGCGACAAGCTCACCGCCGACCAGCACGCCGCCCTCACGCAGCTGGGCCTGGACTGGGCCTGACACGCACCTCGCCCGTCGTTGAGCCAGGAGGTCAGCGAAGTGAAGGCCCCGGGACGTCGTGACCCCCGGGCCCTCACCTTCTCCCCCCGCACCGGATGGTGGTGCCACCGGTCACCCAGTTCAGGGGTGCAACGTGGGTCGCGAGCGAGGTGGAGGGTGTTCCACGGTCCAGCGACGGTCGATGTTCTGGCTAGGCGGAAATACCGGGTACTTCAGGGTGTACTGGGGAGCAGAGTGCGTCTGTCCATCCCACGGCTTGGGCTGACGCGGGCTGTTCGGCTTCCAATGCTTCCAGGGGTCGTGCTTCGGATGGTGAATCACGAACTGGTCGGCTACGTCGTAGACCACTTCCACGAGCGCGAAGCCGATGGCACCTTCTGCGTGCATCAAGTGGTCCACCCGCTTGAGCGGGTCGGTGGCCCGGGTAGCGGGGCTGGGCAGGAACAGAAACCGGTGAGGATCCAGCGGGAGCATGATGTCGCTCATTGTGGCGGCGCGCAGCTGGTCTTCGTCGTCAGGGCGGTTCCATACGGCGATTGGGGTGTCGCTGGTCAGCAGGCACATGTCGCTGAAGCCGAGCGCCCACGGACGGGCTGCCAGGGTGAGGGCCAACGCGGCGATGTTCTCGACGATGTAGAGCAGGTGGGGGTTGTTCTGCGCGAGCGTCTTTACGTCCTGCGGTAGGCCGGAGATGTCGGGTGCTTCGGTCTGCTGGTGGGTAAGGCGCTTCCGTTGGCGGGTAGTGCGCAGAATTTGGGCGGCCATCCACCAGGCAAGTACACGGCGTTGGTCCGGACCCAGCGGCCAGTTCGGCGTGAGCGCCCATTCTGGGTCGTCCAGAAGGATCTTCAGTACGGTGTCGGCGCGTCCCTCAAGGTAGGTAAACAGCTCCTCGACAGCGTGGTGGGGAACACCCTCGGCATTGATCCCCCAGTAGTAGCCGGTCTCGGCGGCGATACCAGTAGGCGTCACGGTGAACGACTCGTCGATCTTGTCGAGTCGACGCACTTTCAACTCGTACTTGCGGCGTGCTATGTGTTGAGCAAAGTGCTTCAGGTACATCTGAGGCACTGTGTGATCGCGAGTTCCCCCGGCCTTGGCCGCGCGCTTCCCCGACGATGCCTTACCCACCTGCTCCCCTTCCGTCCATGGCTTCTGTCCTCCCTACACGGAGCCGAGCCCCTGATTCCGAGGCTTCGAGTCGCCGGCGTCAGCTGAGCCCGGTTCTAGAAGGAGGTCTCCGCCCCGCGTGTTGGCTGGAGTCCGTTTCACAGCTTGTGCACCTCGTCGGCGCCACCAGGTGACACAGTGGTCCCACGGTAACCGCCGAAGCGGGAGGGGAGACCATGACCGGTGACGAGACACAGTTCGTCGTGGCAGGCAAGGACATCGGGCCGTTTGTGCTGCGATGGCTCGCGGAGGTGGACCCCCTCGACAACACGTCAGATTCCCTCCTCCAGCACGCGGTACAGGAAAGAGACCCCAGGCAGCAGGGCTTCTATGGATCCGCTTACGTCATGTCGAAAATCGCTCCCCGAGTATGGGGCGATCAAGGGACTGACGACGAACTCCTTATGTTCGCCGTGATCGCAACCTACAAGCGGTCGAAGCCGCACGGCTGGGAGGGGGTCCGTGCACACACGGAACAAGCATTCGCCTACATGCGCAAGGTGGGT
Source organism: Streptomyces sp. NBC_01264 (assembly GCF_026340675.1). Taxonomy (NCBI): domain Bacteria; kingdom Bacillati; phylum Actinomycetota; class Actinomycetes; order Kitasatosporales; family Streptomycetaceae; genus Streptomyces; species Streptomyces sp. NBC_01264. The sequence continues at coordinate 156,283 of NZ_JAPEOX010000005.1, read as the reverse complement.
GAAGTCGAGGCAGCACGGCGCCTGCGTGCCGAAGTAGCGAAGGAGGCGAGCGACGAGGCAGTTTCTGCCCAAAAAGCGTTTCACCAACGCATGGACATTTCGCCGCTCAGTCCCATGGCACAAGCGGCCCACGATCAGGAGATGGCACAAGGCAGTCATAGGGATCTCCGTGCAGCCGACGCGCTGGACCCTCGCGGCACCACGGCATTCTGAAACCTATAGAGATCCTGCCCGTCATGACCGTAACCACAGATTTTCCAAGCAGGCCCGGTCCACGACCGGGGGCCACCGGATCCGCTCCCTCGTCGTACCGCTACATGTGCCCGTTTCGGACGCCGGACCCTCTTGGCAGAGGTCAGGAGCTCCTCTGAGCGACGGCGGCGCAGAACGCCTGATCCATCAGTTCGCCCCCTCCACAGATTGCCAGGGCGCTGCGGGCCGCGTACGAGCGCAACGGCGTTCCCGCCCCTACGCAAGCGCGGGCCCGGCACTCCGCCTTCGGAATGCCGGGCCCGAGGGGCGGCCCGGTCGTACTGCCCCAGAGCGCTCTGGGCACCGGTCCTGACCCGCGCACCCATGTCGGCGCGGACTGATCACGACCCTAGCCCGACCAGCTTTCCCCCGATGCCCGAAGAGCGGAAAGGGGGGCTTCGGCCGTCCTCGGTACTGCGCGCCGAGAGCCTCGTCATACCGGCGTTCAAGGCGGAGCGAATCCTGCCCGGGGTGGTCGGGGTGGCGAGTACGGTCGGGAGCACGGGGTGCGGTCCTGGCCAGCAGGGGCCGCGACGGGGGCCGTACCCCGGTCCTGGAACGATCCGGCCGTCCGCCGCCGGCCCGGTCCCCTGCCCCGGCCTCGAACAGGCTCCTCTTCACCCCGGCTATCGCGTGGTCAAAGAGGTGTCGTTTTCCGAACCAGGCTTGCCCACAGGGGCTGACCTGGGAAAACGGAGGTCAGGCGTTTTCGGGGGGTCCCACCGCCGGTCACACTCCCGGTCCCCCGTTGAAAGCAACCCTCCAGCCCCCTATGCATGCAACCTCCGGTGCAACCCCCATGCGGCCCACACCGGCCCGTGCGGCGTCAGGCCGGACCACGCTGGGCAAGCCTCCCGACATGCGTGCGGCAGTAGGCCGGTCGTACGGCGTTGTTGGCTGGCCGGACTCTTGCGTCCGGTCGAGGGCTGCCCGACCGTTTGGGGATCTGTTGTGCAGCGCGGGGGGAGTATGGGCTTGGGGAACAACCGGGTGCGGCTCAGCGGCGGTACGGCGTGGCAGACGGACTTCCGTCGCCGGACCACAGGCCGGGCCCCCAGGACCGCGATGGAGATCGCCACGGTCCGCCGCACGCTGAACCACACCCTGACCGAACTGAAGCGGGCCATCGACCAGCACGCGGTCGCGGTCGCCGCCGACCTGTACGCGCTGGCGTGGCAGCAGGCGGCCGGAGCTCCACCGAGCGAGACCCGCGAGCAGCGGGCCCAGCTGAAAGACCTGAAAGAGATCCTGGGCTCCCGCCGGTGGCAGGAGGAAGAGCGCCGCCAGGCCGCCTCGGCTCCGCCGACGTCCGTGCCGCCGCCCCAGACCAAGCCAGCCGTCGCCGCGCCCTGGGCAAGGCCGAGCGCCGCCCGGGCCAGCGAACCCGTCGTCCGGTCGTCGGGCCGGAGGATCACACCGTCGGCGACACCCCGGCGCTCCTCCGCACCGCCTCGGCCTCCTGTCCCGGTATCGGTGCCCATACCGGTTCCGGCCCCGGACCTGACGCCGGTCGTGGCGCCGGTCGTGACGGTTCGCACTCCCCGCAGGGAACAGCCGGCGCTCCTGGAAAGGGGGCAGCTGTGGGAGTTCGCGACCGAGCTGCGGCCCCTGCTGGAGCAGACCGCCCAGGCCGGCTCCACCACGACCTGGCCCCAGATCCACAAGCGCATGCCGTCCCTGCCCCGTCTCCACGCCGACGACCAGTGCGTCCTGTTGTGGCTGGTCGACGAAGACGGCAAAAGGGGAGAACCGCTCCTGTCCGCGCTCGTCACGGTCGGAGACCGGCAGATGCACCCCCGGTTCCCCGCCGTGGCCGAACAACTCGGCTGGAAGCTCCCGTCCGGTACGCGCCCGAACAGCTCGTGGAGCTACGAGGTCCTCAAAGTCCACCAGCACTGGCGCCACCGACGCTGACCCCCCGCGGGCCCGTGGCTCTGGGCAAGCCCGTCGTGCGGCCGGGCTTGCCCAGGGTCGCCTAAGGCTTGCCCGGACGCTCCGGCTTCTTCGTCCTTCACCCCCCACACGGGATACGCCCGCCCGGTGCCATGGCAGTGGCGGCACGATCCGTCGCCTCCGCAGGAGCCGTGGGCGTTGATGTTGTCGACGGCATCGCGCAGGAGCCGGGCGAGGCCGTCGACGTGACCGGCGTGGAGGGCGAGCTGGTGGCGCTTGCCGACCATGATCTCCAGCGCAGTCCCGGGCGTGGCAGTACCCAGCCCGTAGGTGATGTCGCGGGTGACCGTCGTGATCAGTTGGTGGAGCTGGCTCATCGTCTCCCCGCCTGACAGCTCCACTCGCGCGGTGAAGGCGATGTCGTCGGGCTGGGTGAGGGAGAGGAACGCGTCGGGGTGGTCGAAGGGTACGAGTCGGCCGACGGGCTCGCCGTGGGCCCCGTGGAAGGAGGCAAGGGCATGCCACATGTCTCCCGGGAGGCTCGGCACGAGCCCGGCGTAGGACTGCTTGTTTCGTCTCATGGCTCCGGTGTACGGCCAGCGGGGCGGCCTCTGCCGGCTCCGGGGCGCCGCGTCCCAGACGGTGCTGCCACGACCTTGAGAGGCGTCCCGTCCTGCGGCCCGGACGCTGGGCAAGCCCTCCGTAACAAGGGCTTGCCCAGCAGGGAGCGTGACCGGGCAGCAGGCCGCACGTGACCGACCCGTCTCCGGCGATCGGTCAACCAGCACGTCAGCGCCGTGACCGACCCGTGCAACTCCCGACCCGAACGGTGACCGGTCATCGGCCACCCGTCACCGGTCCGCCACGGCCTCCCCGAGAAGCCTTGGGCTGGCCGTGACCGATGGCGTCCTGCCAGCGAGCCCTGGGCGGGATGGGCAAGCCCGGTTCGAGGTGGCTTGCCCAGGCCCTCCCCGGGCTTGCCCAGCACCGGTCAGCGGCCGACGGGCTCGGGGTAGCGCCGGCGGCGCCGGTCCGGATCGTCGACGCCGATCTCGTACCAGGGCTCGCCTCGCTTCAGCCGCGGCATGGTGTTCACCCACACCGCAACGGTGATGCCCTTCACGTCGGCGGCCAGCGCCCGGCGGCGGTTGTCGAGCAGGTGCTCCTCCTTGCCCGCCAGGACGACGTAGAGCAGCGGGAAGCGCTCCGAGCGGGTGTAGCGGTGGCGCTGCCAGAACGGGTACGTCCCGCCGATGGTGCCGCGGCCTCCCTCCCAGACACGGTGCCCGGCGTAGCGCTCGTAGTCCCAGACCTCCTTCGCGAGGCGGGCCTGGGACATGGTCCCGTTGTCGAGCTCGAAGAGGCGCACCTCGCTGGTCTTGGTCGGCACGGCGAGGACGGCGTCGGTGTTGAAGGACAGGCCGGTCTGCTTGATGGCGTGGTTCACCTCCACCTGCCAGTCGGTCAGGCAGGCGCGGTCTCCGGACAGGACCGTGTCGGTGTAGGCGAGGATCATGTCCGTCACCGCGAGACCGTGCGGTCCGAGTCCGGCTCGAACGGCCTTCGCTCCGGTGCCGGCCTTCGGGCGGGGCGGTAGCTCATTGCCTTCGGCCAGAGCCTTCTGTCCCGCCACCGTCAGGTTCCAGATCTGGTGCTTGCCGTCCTTACCGTTCGTCTCCGCCAGCCCGAGCTCCGCCAACTCCTTCATCGCCCTGCGCACGTACGACCGGCCGTCCGACTCCTCCCCCGTGATCACCGAAGCCATCTGCTGCACCGTCGCTATCCGCACACACCCCAGCAACCTCAAAGCGTCAGCCCTCACCTTCCCGGCTGTAGGAGTGGACCTCTTCTCCTTGGCTGGTGTCTCAGGTGAAGTTAGAGAGGTGTCAGCATGCCGGGAGGCCCCCTTGCCGGCGGTGTGAGCTGCGGTGATGGGCACGACGTTGGAATCGTTCACGGCACTGGATACGGCACTGGATTCCGGGCCGCCCGCAGGGCGCTCAGCACCCCTTGACCAGGTCGGGCGCGGCTGGGGGTCAGGCTGTGCGGGCGAAGTGGGAGGGGACATCGGATCCTCGGTTCTCCGGCCGGCGGCCGGGTCGGTGAGCTGGACCAGCTCACACGCCGCAGCGCACGAACTGGTGGCCACCGTGGAGAAGACCCCCTTGTCCGCGGTCTGACCGCCCTGCCCGGACCGTGTCCCCTGTGCCCCCATAAACCCCTTGACCGGGCGGATATGTCCGTGGCGGGGGTCACATCTACGGCCCCGGCTTGTCGGGTCCGGCGGGGAGGGAGAGTTCGCCCTTCCGGAGCAGTTCCTCTGTCCACAGGCCCGCGGCCACAGGCTCCTTCTTAGGCCGCCACGATCAGCGGGGCGGCCCGTACCTGAGGAGCTCCCCATGCACCAAAGCAACCCCGATGCACCGGTCACCCCGCTGACCAAGGAGACAGTGGCAAGTGCCTTCAACTACCTCCGTGCCGTCGAGGCCGGCGACCTCCAGACGGCCACCAAGCTCGTCGCCGCCGAACCGCGGATGTCCGCGCTCCTCGCGGGCGTCGCCGAAGGGATCGTCTTCGCGGGAACCTCTTTGCCGGGCCCGGACGACGACGCACCGACATGGGACTCCTTCGCCCTGGAGACCCTCGGAAAAGTCTTCCTGCACGCCCTGCACCTCTGGCAGCAGTCCGGACCCGACGCCGCGCACGGCATCGCCCAGACGGTCAACGCCTTCTTCACGACGATCCTCTTCGAACCCAACAAACTCGACGAGCGCGACAGCATCGCCGACGCCCTGAACACCTACGAGTCGGCCGCGAGAGGCCAACTGCTCCTGGACGCGAAGGCCGCATCGGCTGCGGCCCACCCGGTGGGCAACACCGCCGTGTAGCGCACGCCGGGTGAGGACCGCTCTCATCGCCGCCCACAGCACCCCAACCCCCGCCAGCCATCACGTCCCGAGGCCGCCGTCGATCAGCTCGACGGCCCGTACCTGAGGAGACCCCGTGTCCGAGACCATCACCATGCCGCTCACCCCGATGACCCCCCACGCGGTGATGAGCGCCTTCAACTACCTCCGGGCAATCGAGGCCGGCGACACCGAAGCCGCCGCCGAATTCATCGCCGCCGAGCCGGGGATACCCGCGCTGCTCATAGAGGTCGCGCACCACATCGTCATCCCGACGACCGACCTTCCCGACCAGACCGAGGAAGCGGTGCCGTGTGACAGCTCGTTCGCCCTGTTCGAGCTGGGGATCTGCTTCCTGGGCACCCTGCGGTCCTGGCACGAGCAGGCCGGCGCCGACGCAGCCGAGGGCCTCGCCCTCACCGTCATCCGGTTCATCACACAGATCCTCACCCAGGACCACGAGGAAGTCGCCGACGTCCTGCAGCACCTGAACGCCATCGCCTTCGGCCAGGCCCTGGCGGCGCACCCCGCACCGGCCGGTGCGCAGCCGGTGCGCACCACCGCGATGTAGTGCGCACCGTCGCCGTCGGTGGTGCGCCCACGGTGCGCACCACCGGCGGCCGGTGCGGTGCACCGTGCGCACCGCCGCACCGCACCGCGCGCACCGCACATCGTGGTGCGCGACATCGCGCTGGAGCTCCGCACCGAGCGCGGCAGCACGGGGCGACGGGCCTCCTATCACACACCCCCTTGTCCGCGACCTGATCGGCGGCCGTGACCGGCTCTGTCAAGGGGAAACACCCCGGTAGCGAACCCGGTCAAGGAGAAACGTGCGGCCGCCCGGACCTGGACAAGGGGTAGGTGGTCGGCCACCCGAAGCCGGACAAGGGGTAGGCAGTCGGCCGGTGCGCACGATCCGGGAGGTGCGCTTCGCCTGCGGTGCGGACCACCGGATGCCAGACATCGTCGTGCGGGCGACTGCCGAACATCGTGGTGCGCACGGTGCGGTGCGGTGCCGTGCGGTGCGGTGCGCACGGTGCGGTGCGGTGCGGTGCGCACGGTGCGGTGCGGTGCGGTGCGCACGGTGCGGTGCGGTGCGGAACATCGAGTGCCCGGCAGCGTCGACCGGTGCGCGCGATCTGGGCGATGCGCACCAGGTGCGGTGCGGAGCATCCGATGCCGGACATCGTGGTGCCCGCGAGAGTGCCGGGCATCGTCGCAAGGCGCACCGGGTGCGATGGCGGACATCGTGGTGCACACCGCAGTGGCGTACATCGTCATCCGGTGCGCACCACGGTGGAGTCCACTCGGTGGCGTCCATCGGATGGAGCTCACTGAGTGGAGCCCGTTCGATGTCGTGCATCGCCACCGGATGCAGGTCATCGTCGGCTCCACTCGGTGGACGATGCGCGGCGTCGTCACCACAGCCAGGCGGTGGAGTGCCGCACCCGGGACAGGGCGCGGGCATCGCGGCGCGTGGCGGCGTTGCCGATCCGGCTCTGCCGGGAGCGGGGCCGGCGTGACTGCCCGGCGGCGAGGCGGCGCTTTCCGGCGTCCTGGAGCCGCCGCCGTTGCTTGCGCAGTTCCTGCTTCTCCTCCTCCTTCGACTTCAGTTTCCGGGGCCGCTTCCACACCGGCTGCCACTCCAGGTCCCCATCAAGGTCGGGCTCCTGGTCCTCGTCGAGCGCGGCGGCCATCTCCTTGTGGGCTGCGCGGGCTCGGGCGAGGGCGTCCTCGAGTCCCGGGATCTCCGGGTTCTCCTCCGGTGCGCTCATGCGACTCCTCCAGTGGGTGTTCGGCCCGGCGTCTGCTGCACGCCGGGCTGCTGGGTGTGTGACGGCGGGGACGCCGCCGGGACGGGCCGCGGCGCGGGGCCGCGGGTGGCGGCGCGCTCACGGACGCCGTCCTGGAGCTTGGCCGCCATCTTGGCGACCGCCTCGATCGTGGCGTGGGTCAGCTCCAACGTGGCGACATCGGTCCCGTGCTCCTGGCCCCGGCCGGCCTTGCGGTCCGTGCGCGACTGATACGGGCGAGACCTCGTGGCGTCGGGCACGACGACGATGTGCGGGCGGGTGCGGGAGCCCAGGCGGTCCGAGCGGCGCGTGGCGTGGACCCGGGCGGTCAGCGCTCCGGCGGCAAGGCGGGCCCGCTCGTAGAGAGGAGCGGTCCGCTTGCGGGTCAGCGGGCGCAGCACGGCCTGGTCGTCTGTGTCGCGCGGGTACAGGGCGCGCAGGTCGGCGGTCATCATCCGGCCCCGTCCGACGGGCCGGGTGTAGTCGTCGACGACGGTCTGCACGATCTGTTCGTCCAGGCCGGGCTGGTGGGGTCGGCCGCGCAGGACGTAGGAGAGGTGGCGGCGGGCTTCGGCGAGCAGGTGGTGGCGCTTGAACGCGCCGCGCATCACGTACACCACGGCCACGACGTCGACGGCCGCCAAGGCGACGTCGACCACCGGACGCACCCGCGCCCACACCGCCGCGGCTGCCGCCCGCGCCCGCTCCGCGAGCCGGTCGATGATGTCGGCGCCGAACGCGTCGATTGCCGACTCCCGCCAGACCGCCCGCAGCTCCGACAGCGACCGGAGCTCCTTGCGCTTGGGCGGGCGGGTCCGGTCGGCGGCCTGGCAGGCCAGCGCGTAGCCGGCCCGCTCCCCCGGCGCATGCCCGTGCTCGGCTTCGTACTCCGCCGTGATGATGGGCAGCGCGTCCTCGATCTGCTGGCGGCGGGTCGACTGCCAGCCGATGAGCCGCTGGTCGATGCCCGCGATCTCCATGACCGGGCGGCGGCCGGGCGTTACTTCGCGCGGCTCCCACGCCCAACCGAGCCGGGCGGTCACCTCCTCCATGAAGGTCAGTACGTACAGGGTGTCGGCCGCAACAATGTGGGCCAGCATCGAATCCGCCGACAGGTTCCCCCACGTGCCCTTCTCGTCCGGCCGCCGGGCACGGATCGACACAAGCGCATGATCATGCAGGAGCGGCTTGGACTCCGCGGCTCTGGACTCGTAGTGCCGGAACACCGCGACGAGCAGCCCGTCCCGGACGCCGGCTCGATGCTTGCCGCCGCCCTTCCACCGGATCTGCGCGACCGAATCCCCCAGCCACTCCAGCGTCTTGTCCCAGGCGATGTCCTGGCACAGCTCCAGCACCCGACGATCCTCGTCATCCACCAGCGCCCACGCGAGGTGAGCGGTCGGCGGGGGCCGGAAAACCAGGTGCATGCCGAGCAAGGGGATCCGCTCCTTGGCCTTGTCGGTCTTGGGTGAGCGGTTGTGCTCGATGGGCCTGCCCAGCACGGTCGCCCGCCGGGCCTTCGCCGGATCGTCGCCCGCCTCCAGGCGCTCGCGCTCGATCCGGTCGGCGGCCGGGTGCCGGCCCTCTCCCAGGAGGAGTTCGGCCTGCCGCTCGGTCACTACGTCCCCGGCTACCAGGCCGACCGCGGCCAGGCACTGGCCCTTCCAGATCCCGGGCGGGACACCGGCCTCGTCCTGAGCGTCGCGCAGCGACGTGCCCGCCCCGCGGTGGCCGTCGCCGACCATCACGCCGCGGAAGAGGTAGCGCCCGTCTCCAGGACGGATCGGTGTTTGGCTGATCATCGGCCCATGGAACACCGGGCTTGACCTGCACAAAAGCGTGATCCGGGGTCCTTCCCGCCGGGCGGGAAGCCATCAGGAAGTCTTTACCGTGGCGCCCGCCAGGCGGGCCGCCACGTCAGCCCGAGACGGTAGGCCGGCGGTGTGTGCACTCTCCCGCCATGACGATCACCAGGTACGGACAGCCCTGCCCCCTCTGCGACGAACTGCTACTCCTGGACGTGCTCCAGGTGCGCTCCGCACAGTCCGACTTCCCCACCGCCGAGCGCATCACCAGGCGCCGGTGCCCTGACTGCCAGACGGCCCGGCCCGAGCCGTGGGCGAAGGCGATGCGGGACCGCTACGGCGACGCCTGACGATGCCGTGCGAATGCTGCGCGCCAACCACACGAGCACCACCAGCCACGAAAACGCACGGAAACCGCCTCCACCGTCATTGAGCACACACCAGCGCGCTGTATGCCCGACAAGCCATCGCATCGCGTCACCAACGCCCTTCACCACGAGCAGCCACCACCGCCCCCGGACACCGGCCGGGGGCTTCGTGTTTCCCGGAGGAGTTCGCCGTGCCCACGTACGAGGCCCTGCCCCGCTTCACCACCGACCTGGACCGCCTCACCCCAGAACAGCGCCGCCGGTTCCGCCGAGCCGTCTCCGCGTTTGTCGACGACCTGCGCACCGGAGGCCCTTTCCGCGCCGGCCTTCGCATCAAGCAAGTCCAGCGCTCGTCCGGCATCTACGAGCTCACGTGGTCAACGGGCACTGGGCCTGCTGGACGCGCCACCTGGGAGTACGGGGCAGCACTCCGTCCCAGCACACCGCACGTAATCTGGCGCCGCATCGGCACCCACGACATCCTCACCAGCCCCTGACATACGGGGTTGACCGATCGTCCGGCACGCCCCCACGGTCGTCCTGGTCTACCCATGAAGGACTGAGCGCGTGCGGCCAGGCGGGAGAGAGCAGCCTCCACCGCCCGCTTCCTGCTCGTTATATTCCTGTGACTATTCACGCCGTGAATTTCGAGGCTCGGCTCCACGCACGCAACTCGGCGCCCGTCAGGGGAAACTGTTGGGCTCTCAGCCCGACAACAGGCGACGACGCCGCATACCAAATACACCAAAAGGCCGCACGTCGGATGTCGTTCCCACTTCGAGAGTCAGTAAGGTGACGCCATGGCCTCTCCCTACCCTGATGGAGACCGGGAAAAGGTGGCGTCCAAGCTGCCCCCCACGCTCCAGAAGCAGCTCAAGATCCGCTGCGCTGAACTCGATCTGGACATCCAAGACGCGGTCACAGCAGCTGTCACCGCGTGGCGCGGCAGTGCACGGCAAGCACCGACCGTGGATACCGCAGGCGCCCGATCGTTCTCGACCTGGCTCCCGCCAGGCATGTACGACGACTTCAAAGGCACCTGCGCCGAGCGTGATGTCTCCTACATCCAGGGCCTCGCACAGAGCGTCCAGGTCTGGCTCGACGACAACCCTTCGCCGAAGCAGGCCGCGTCATCTTGTCCGCGGCGGATCGTCGTGTGCAATCAGAAGGGTGGGGTCGGTAAAACGACCGTTGCGGCCGGCGTCGCTGAGGCACACGCCGAGGAGGAGGGTGTCGGCGCCAGATGCCTCCAGAGCTTCGTGGAGACGCTCTCTGCCACGGAACTCGAGCGGATGAACCTCACACGGGAACAACTGCTGTCGGTCATCGCCGAATCGACTGCGGGCGGGCAGAGGGTTCTCCTCGTCGATTTTGACCCCCAGCTGCACTTGAGCAACCAACTTGGCATCCCGCCAATTGCCATTGGGCAGGAGAGCCTGGTCAGCCACATGATCGGGGACGCAAAGGGCGAAATCCGGGACCTCCTGGCAACCATCGACGATCCCCGCTTCGCAGGTCGACTCCAGGTTCTGCCGGGCACACGAGACGGCTTCCTACTCGATTCCAAGCTCGCGGTCACGGCCATCAACGTGCGGGGCTTCCAGAAGGAAGCGGCCCTTGAGCGCGCCCTCCACCCGCTGGAGAGCGACTTCGACGTCATCATCATTGACTCGCCCCCCAGCCTTGGTCTGGCGATGGATGCCGCTCTCTACTTCGCCCGCAGGCGCCCGGAAGAGCGTTTCGGGCACTCAGGCGTTCTCATCCCCGTTCAGTCCGAAGACAGTTCCGCCGACGCCTACGAGATGCTCGTCGAGCAGATCGAAGACCTGGAGGAGGACCTGCACCTGGAGATCGATTCCCTCGGCATCGTGGTGAACCTCTTCGACAGCCGTCGCGGATACATCGCCACGTCGTCCCTCACCGAGTGGCACAACCTCGAGGGTCAGCGCGTCATCGCCGTCGTGGACGACCTCAAGGAGCAGCGCGAAACCGTGCGGCTCAAGAAGCCCCTACTTGCGTACGTCCCGGAGAGCAAGCAGGCCAACGTCATGCGTCTCATCGCGGCAGGAGCTGGCAAGTGAGCAAGAAGGACATGCTCGGCCGCGGTTCCTCGTTCGGTTCTGCCTCAGGTCGCAGCGCTAGGCGGGGCGCGATCGATCAGACGATTGGCAGTGGTGACACGGCTGGGACGAACAGCCTGACGGACCTGCCGGTGCCCACGATCAGCGAGAACCCCGACAACCCTCGCAACCATCTGCGCAACCTGGACGACACCGTCGAATCGGTGCGCGAGGTCGGGGTCATCCTGCCGATCGTGGTCGGCACAGTCGACGCGTACCTCCGTAGCCGGCCCGAGCGCGCCGAGGACTTGGACGAAGGTGCCCAGTACGTGGTCATCGACGGACATCGACGCCTGGAGGCAGCCCGGCGAGTAGGGCTGGCCACTATCCCGGTGCGGGTCGATGATGCTCGACTGAGCACGGACGAGAAGCTTCTGGAAGCTGCATTCATCACGAACTACCACCGTGAGGACATGACAGACCTGGAAGAAGCACACGCCCTCAAGCAGCTTGTGGAACACTACGGCGGCTCGCAGACCAGGGCGTGTAAGCGGCTGTCGATGTCCCCGTCAACCCTCTCCAGCAAGCTCTCGCTGCTGAAGCTGTCGCCGGAGCTCCAGAAGGACCTGATGACGGGGGAGCGACGGACTGAGCACGTCCGCAACCTCAGCAAGTTGTCGCCCGACGCCCAAAAGGCCAAGGCCACCGAACGTGCGGCAGCGGCCCAGGAGCGTTCTCGCGCACGACACAAGCCCGTCTCCGCGCCCGAAGAAATTCACGGCGTGAAAAGTAACGAACAGGTCACGGACTCCCGCGAGTCCATTCCGGAGCCGCGCGCCAACCCCTCGGCCACCATGTCTGATCGCCGCCCCCAGGATGGCCCGTTCCCCTTTCATGACGGGGAAGCCGCCGCGGCGCTCCTTCTGGCACACATGCCGCAGGAGGAGCGCAACAAGGTGTGCACCATGCTGCTGGACGGCATGGAGGTAGAGCCCTCGGCCATCGGCTGAGGGAGCCTGCGTACGTCGCAGACCCCGTCGCAGTGAGGCCGGCGCCATGCCGACGTCAGCGGAGAGGTCGAGGTCCGAGGCAGCGTGGGAAGCGCGGTGGGCCGAGGGGCCCTGCGGGATTCCGCCCTTGAAAACACGAAAGGCCCGTACCCCGGGAAGGGGGTACGGGCCTTGACGGTGTCACTCACGTGTGTCTGGCAACCCAGCTCACACGAGCTCCCTCGCTGAAGGTGGGGATTCCGTAGTGGTCGTTCGGGTCGTGATGCTCACGACGTGCTCACTCACGCGAGGGCGTCGGCGAGGAGTGCTGTGATGTCGACGTCGTAGGGGTCGGTGTAGTTCTCGCGGTCGTCGAAGTCGAACGCTGCGGTGGTCGCGGTGACGGTGAACCCGGGGATGACGGTGTCGGCCTGACCTTGCAGTGCGGTGGTGAGGCGGTCGGCGTCGCGGGAGGCATGCCGGATCTGGGTGTACGGGCCGAGGCAGAGCGCGGTGAAGCCGGATCCGTCGGACTGTCGTGCTTCGACGTCCACACCGTAGTGGGCCGGGGACATGCCGACGTCGTCGGGAAGGTTGAGGCCCGAGGCCGCGTGGGAGAGCGCGGAGTAGGCGGGCTGCCAGAGGCCGAGGATCGTGACGGTCTCGCAGCGGAGCCAGCCCTTGCGGGTGTAGCGCTGGGCGTAGGCCGCGGCGTGCGGGGTATCGGGGTGGACCAGGGCGACGGCGATCACGTCGGGTCCATGGTCATCGCCCGGCCGGGGGTGTGCCCGTTCGATGTGGGCGCCGACCCGGACGGCAACGTCCTGGGCGCAGCCGGGGGTCCAGGGTTCGGGGGTCCGTAGGGCGGCGAGCATCGCGCGGAACGCGTCGACAGCGGCCTGGTCCTCGGGGGCGAGGGCGGTGCCGGATGCGGTGGCGCAGCGTCGGAACAGGCGTCGGGTCATCGGGGGTCCTCCTGTTCGGGGTGGGTGATGGAGATGAGGGTGAGGGCGGCTGTGACGGTGTCGGTCAGGGTGGTGCGGACCGGTACGCCGTGGCGGTGGGCGACGTAGATCAGGTAGCGGTTGCGTTCGGGGTTGGGGCAGTCGGGCGGGCAGCCCAGCACTGCCCGGCCGGTTCCGACGTCGAGGCCGAACTCGACGTTGGTGGTCATGGCCGGCAGCGTCTTCAGGTCGCGGGGGATCCAGAAGAGGATCGCGCTCGCTGCGGCGCGGGCGTAGGTCTCCCAGTCGACCTGGGTCTCGTAGCGGTCTGCGCGGTCGCCGTTGCGGGATTCGGGGCTCAGGACGGTCAACGTCCGGGGGTCGGTCCACTGCTCGGCGAGTGCCCGCATGGCGTCGGGCCTCCAGGACGGGACGGGCGGCGATGGCACAGAAAACACAGGTATTCATGGCGGACTCCTTGGTCCGGTCGACGGTCACGGCAGGGGGAGCGGGCGGGAACGGCGAAGCGCCGCGCGCGGCCGGGAAGGTCGTGCGCGGCGCTCCGTGTGTGCTGCGTCAGGGGGTCGGGATCACGGCCGCGTTGATGATGTCGGCGTGGTGGTGCTGTGACCACAACGGACTGGTCGGTGGTCAGGTCCATCACGACGTGGGCATCGTCGCCCTGGGCACGCTGAGCGGCGGCGTACTGGTCACGGCCGCAGGTGAGGCAGCTGCTGGAGGACCTGGTCCACAAGGTCGCGGGTCGGCTTCCAGGCTGGGAGCGCCCCGCTGGCGGGCACGGGCAGCGGCAGTACGTGAACGTCGGCCAGGACCAAGTGGTGGGCCTCACGCTGCGCCCACGGACTGGTGCAACGCTCGGGGCCAAGGTCCAGGTGACAGTCGATGAGCCGGGCGACGCCGATGACCGCGCCGAGGTGGAGCTCACGGCTGCGGATCGCGGTGGCCACCAGCGGGTCGCGCAGCACGGTGGGCTCCGGCCGCGCCTTCCCGGCGTGGAGAAGGACCCAGCCCCTCCAGCTCCAAGGCTTGGGCCGGTTCTCCGTGCGCTTCCCGGCGAGGATGCAGGTCGCCCAGGGCTGGCGGATGGTGATGCCGCGGATCCAGTCGCCGCCTTCGAGTTCGGCGGCGCTCATGCGGCACGCGCCGGGGTGTGCGTGCCACGGCGGCCGGCGCGGCGGCCGTTGACGCTCTCCACGTACGCGTCGGCCCGCGTCGCGAAGTACGGGAACGCCGTCTCCCCGTTCTTGACCTTGTACATGGCGGTGTCCGCGCCGCGCAGGATCCGGCTCATGGTCTCGCTGGGCAGGTCGGCCGCGCGGGAGATGCCGATCGAGACGTCCAGGCGCAGCGTGTGCCCCTCGTGCTGGAGGGGCTGACGCAATTGCTCGCGCAGTTCGGTGATCTCCGCGAGGGCAGTCTCCTGCGGAAGTGCCACGCAGACGGCGAACTCGTCGCCACCCAGCCGGGCCGCGAGCGCCGTACGGTTGGAGCTCCAGCGGGCGAGGCGGCGGCCCATGGTCTGGATGACGGTGTCGCCCGCGGCGTGGCCGTAGGTGTCGTTGACGCCTTTGAAGTCGACGCCGTCCAGCATCAGGACATGCACGGTGTTCCGGCGGCGGGTGCGCACGAGCCGTTCGCCGTAGGCGACGAACTCGGGGCGGCACCACAGGCCGGTAAGGCGGTCCTTGCGGGCGTGGGCCAGGAGCCGGTGGAGCGTCAGTGCGTGGACGGTCCAGCCGGTGAGCGGGACCGCGAGGGTGGTGATGAGGAGCGCGCGTTGCCCGGCTCGGGCCTGTAAGCGCAGGGCGGAGTCCATACTGGTGTCTCCTTCTCGTCTCGTACGGGATGGGGAACCCCGGGGCAGGCGACGGTTTCGACGCCTAGTGCGCCTGCCTCGGGGCGGATTCACATCAGGCGATTGGGGTTGACCCACGCCGTGGTGGTGGCCTCATGCCAGTCCAGGACCCAGTCGGTGCGCAGGCCGCGCGCGGCCCACCCGTTGCTGGAGTCATCGGGAACGGGGCGGCCTCCGGACACGTGCTGCATGGCCCGGTCGTAGGCGTTGTGCGCGGCGGCCAGGGCCTCGGCCGGTCCGGCGGCGCAGCCGGTGAAGACGTGCAGTCCTCGCCGGTCCTGGTCCGTTGCGTGGTGTATCGGGACGTCCACCTCGTATCGGCGCATGACGTCCAACTCCTCTCTGTGTTGAGGGACCACCGCGACCGCCCCGGCCTCCACCGAATCGGGGAGGCCGGGGCGGCACGGGGTGTCCGTCAGGCAGCAGCCGGAGCAGGGGGCGGGGCGGTCAGGCGCGGTAGACGGGCGGGCGGACTCCGGCACGCAGCTCGCGGATGGTCGAGCAGGGGCCCTTGGTGGCGCAGTACGCGTCGTCGGTGTCCGGGAGGGCGTTGGCCGTGGTGCCCCACATGTCGCGGGCGACCGCGTTCACGACGCGCAGCATCTCCCCGTTGTGGGGGCGGCAGGCGCTGTTGGTGTCGCCGACGCCGTGCCGGTGGGCGCTGATGAGGTGCTGGCGTGCCTGGCGGGCGGCCCAGCGCCGGCTGCTGGGGCCGGTGTTCTCGTGGACGTGCCCACTGTCGTGGAAGGTGTCCAGGTGGCAGGCGGTGCAGTGGTAGGTGACCAGCCGTTCCGGCTCGCCGCCGGGAAGCCACGTGCCTTCGAACTCGTAGACGATGACCTCCGCGCCGGGGATCTCGGTGTGCGCGAAGGCGGTGACCAGGCCGACGCCGTCCGCGATACCGCCTCGCCCAGCCCAGTTCCAGAAGACGCGGGGGAGGAAGTCGTCCCAGCCCTTGCCGTGGGGCCACTGGGCGAACATCACGCCCTGCGAGGCGTCGAAGGTCGCCGTGCCGTCGGCGTTGTCGTGCTTGTACTGCTCGATCTGGGCGACCGGCCCGAAGTAGGTGGCGGAGAACTCCTCGGACTCCAGGAAGATCAGCCCGTACCCCTCGGGGCGGGTGTCATGGCCGTTGTCCTTCAGCATCTCGACCATGTCCTCGTAGCCGGGATTCCCGGGGACGAGGGTGGCGACCAGCGGCAGGCGGTAGCGGTCGCAGCTGGTGACGTGGGCCGGGTTGGCTTCGCTGACGTGGTGCGCGGTGCCGTACGTGTTCGTGATCGTGATGCTCATGACTGGGTGTCCTTCCCGGGGTAACAGCAGGCGCCCGGCGTGGCCGGGTCGAGGTGGGTTCGGGGTGTTCGGCGAAGTGCCGGCGGTGCGGCTCACGCACGGACCACGACTGCGTAGAGGGCGAGCTGGGCAATGCCGAGCGAGCCGCGCACTCGGTCCAGACGGGTCCGGGAGCGGCCGGTCACCGCGTGGTCGCCTTCGTGGTGGCAACCAGGGCCGCGACGGTCTCCCAGCCGTGATGCCAGGCGGAGTCCAGCTGGAACGCCCCGTTCATTCCGTGCGCGGTCAGCTTGTAGAAGCCGCCCGTGCCGGTCTTGTTGGCGAGCTGCTCCAGCAGGCCCTTGCCCGGGATCCTGCGGTCCGCGGCGTAGTGGCTTCCGAACGAGATGGCGAGCGCGGCCGCGGCGGCCACCGGGTGGACCTGGATCCCGAGCGCGCGGGCGCCGGCCCCGGCGACGAGTGCCTGCGTGGCCACATAGGTCAGGCAGTGGGTCAGGCACGCCTTACGGCCATCGGCCGTGCCGTGGACGGTCTCCGCCTTGGTGTCCGGGTCCTGGTAGGTGACCGGGTGGTCGTCCGAGGCGCCCTTCACACGGGCACAGAAATCGTCCTGGATCCAAAAATCTCCGATCGCGCTGGCGGCTCGGGTCAGTCCGAGGAGGGCGGCGAAGGTGGCAGGGCGATGCGTCATGCTGTGTTTCTCCTGATCTCGGAAGGGTGAGGGAGCAGGCGGCCGACCCTTTGCCGATGCTGCGGCCGCCCAGAAGCCCCGTCCCGGCCTTGCTGGCCGGGACGGGGTTTTGGTGCTCTACGCGGCCAGCCGGTGTCCGGCGGTGGCCTCGGTGGTGAGGTAGGTGTCGGGGCTGGGCTCATATCCCTGGGCGCAGGGGTCGCAGCGACCCTGGGTACGCAGGGGCAGGCAGTACCAGTACCTGCGCTTGCATTCGGGGCAGGTGGATCTTGCGGCCATCGCCCGGTCCAGGGCCCATTCCTGGGCGAGCGACGGGGCCCGCTTGGGCGCGGCCAGGTCGACGCGGAGCAGGAAGCCGCGGTTGGGATGTCGGCAGGACCACTGCGGGCGGGTCGCGCACAGCTTGCAGCGCAGGATGGCGACCGGGCCCGCGTTGCCGCCGGGACTCAGTTGCATCTCCCGTAACTGCCGTCGGGTCACGAGCCCTTCGGGCACCGTGTTGCGGTCGAACTCGGGCAGTACCGCCTCGCTGCGCGGCACCCGGACCGCCAACTCGCGGCGGCGCCTGATGCGGCGGCGCGGCATCACCGGCTCCAGGTACCGGGGAGGCGGCGCTGGGGGAGCGGGTAGCGGGGGCCGGGGGTGGTGGGGCGCGGGCGGCCGATCCTGCGGCGCGGCCGGGGGGTGATCACGATGAACCCTCCAAGTCGGGACAGTGGCTGGCACGTGCGGGGGCGTCCGCCGGCCCCGGTTCGGGGTGGCTGCCGCGGGGGTCTTACTGAGGCCGGTCGGCCTGCCCGGGCACCGGCACCCGGCCAGCCCCTGTGTGTGGGGAGACGGGGTGCTGGTGGCCAGGCGGAGCGGCCGGAGCAGGTGGGTCAGAGTGCGGCGGAGATGACGCCGATGACGAGGGCGGCCGCGGCGACGAGGATGAGTGCTGCTCCCGCAGTGGCCGACCACGGGTGGCCCATGCCCTTGGGGTCCTTGATGTCGGCGAGGGTGTCGGCGATCTGGGCGTGCAGGGCGGTGAGCGGGGTCAGGGAGGCGTAGGGGCGGCCTAGTCTGTCTATGCGGCCGGTGCTCTCGCCGTCGGGGAAGTGGCCTCCGTGGATGGCCTGCCGGTGGGCCGCGCCCTCGGCCGCCAGGTCCTCGGGGTGGAAGGCGACTGGGCTGGTGGTGCTGCACAGGGCACAGCGGTATCGATAGCGGCGCACGAAGAAGTCCTTGTCCTGGAGGTGTGAGCGGGCAGTGCTGTGCCCCGTCGAGCTCGGCTTGTCGACGGGGCACAGATGTTGGGGTGTAGGGCGGGGTGCCGGGGTTCAGTGGTGAATCGGGTGCACGTTGTCGGGTGTCTCGTCGGCGGGCGGGGCGGGCTGGGCGGGGACGTGGATCTCGGGCCGGATCTCGATCTGGGGCTGGACCGGGGCGTAGTTGTTGATGACCGGGCGCAGGCTCAGGCCGCGCAGGGCGAACGTCGAGGCGATGGTCCAGGCGAGGACGGCGATGACCGTGGCGACGGTGCGGCCGTCGGCGGGGGTAGTGGTCCACGTCGCCGTGGCGGTTACGGCGCCCCAGACGGTCCAGGTGATGCGGGCACCGGTGATGCCCATGAAGCCGCCGATGAGGCCGAAGAGGCCCGCGAGCTGCCAGAAGGTGTAGGCGGCGGCGCCGCTGACGGCGAGGCCGGCGGTGTGCTGGTCGATGTAGACGCGGACCGGGCGGTCAACGACATCCCAGAACTCGCTGGAGGTACTGGTGCCGATCGTGGTGTTGGGCGCCGAGGCGGCCAACCCCCGCAGGACGCCGTCGAAGATGTCGCCGGCAGCCTCGAGCAGGATGATCAGCGCGCAGACTCCGGCGAGGACCAGGAGTGCCTTGATCCAGTTGGCGGTGGTGTGCCAGCCGGCCTTCGGAACCTGGCGCAGTTCCTCCCACCGCCTGTACAGGAAGCCGCCTGGCTCCCAGGAGGCGGTCCACGCGGCGTGCAGCTGGGCGAGGTTGGTGCCGGGGTCCTTGTCCGGAGCGGAAGCAGGCGGCGGGGCCGCCTGGTTGAACACGTCCCAGAAGCCGGTGGTGTTCGGGTGGGGCTGGCCGTCGAAGTTCTTGTCGTCGGACTGCATGGTCGGGCGCTCCCTTGATCGGGTTCGTGTGGTGAGCCAGTGGTGTGCAGGCCGGACGGCCTGGCCCGTACCCGACCGCGCGGGGTTCGGGTGCGAGGCAGGTGGTCCGGAGCAGGGAAGTCAGAGGCCGCGGGCGTCGGCGAGGCCGGCGGCCTGGTCGAGCATCCGCATCGGGATGCGGCCGCTGGTGAAGCCGTCGTTGAAGGACGGCACGGAGTCGACATCGTTGAACTGGCGGCGGATCGCATCCATCAGGACCTCCAGTCCACGGGCTTCGAGGCTGCGGTCGCCGCGGGCTTCGGCGTGGATCGCGCCGTACAGGCAGCGGGCACCTTCCGCGTCGACCAGGGCGCCGGAGCACCATCCGCCGGTGAGCAGCCGATGGTGCGCGCGCTGAAGGAGCGCCGCGACCGGGGTCGGGTACGGAGTCGGGGGCTGGAGCGTCGGGGTGAGCGGGAGGGTGACGATGTCGCCCAGGTCGACCGGCTCGGTGGGGATGTGCGCGGTGTTGACCTCGTAGGCGACGGCCGCCTCTTCCAGCCGGATGGTCATCGCCGCTTCTGTGGCGGCCATGCGGGCCTCCAGCGACAGTTCGGCGGGCGGCGCGATGGTGCGGGCCGGTATGGGCGGGGCGTGGGTGGGGTGGGGCATCGGGGCTCCTCGGAAGGCGTCGGAGGTGCAGGGAGCGGCGGCCGTCGACGCCGACGGCCGGGCGGTGTCAGAAGGTGGAGATCCAGCCGGTGACGCCGCTGATCGCGCCGGTGATGAAGGGCGCGGCACCGGTGGAGGCGAGGAAGAAGCCGAAGGCGGCGCAGGCCACGGCATGCCATAGGCGTACGGAGCCGCCTCGGATGAGGACGACCACGACGATGGCGAGCAGGACGACGACGGAGATCGATACGGCCACGAGCGATGTGTCCTTGTCAGGTGTGAGCAGGGCCCGGCCGGGATGCGGCCGGGCCCTGCGTGGTGTGCGGGGTGGGGTCAGACGCCGGAGAGGTTCTTGATGGCCTCCAGCGCCTGGCGGGGGGAGGTGACCGCGTCGCGGCGCGCGGCGGGCTTCCCGCCACCGCGCGGCTTGCCCCCGCCCCTCTTCGGCTTGTCCTCCCCGTCCTCGTCATCGGGCTCGGGCCCGAACTCGCCGGGCCGGGGCGGCTCGGTCCAGTCGAACCACAGGTCCCTCGCCTCGAGCTCGCGGATCTCGTAGTCGGTGAGGCTGGCGACGACGTCGGGGAAGTAGTCGTCCAGGCCCGCCTTGAAGTCCATGAACAGCGTGCGCAGGACCTCGGGCTGCTTGGCTTCGACGATCCACCCGGCGCCGCCGGTGTTGGAGTCGGCGGGCGGCTCGGGCTCGCCGCGCATCACCCGCTCGATCCGGCCCGCCTCGGCGGGGGAGAAGGAGCGGGGGAGCGCCTCGGGGGTGTTCTCGGAGGAGATGCCGAGGGTCTTGAACATCTCGGCGACCTTCTTCGGCGCCACCTTGAGGACGACGGGGATGCAGTTCTCGCGCAGGTTCTCGCACAGCAGCTGCGTGAACCCGTCCTGCACGTAGATGGACTGGCCGGCCACCTTGAGGCCGATGCCGTACTTGCGGCCCTTGACCGACACCTTCTCGGCGAGGTCCATGATCTCCGCGCCGTAGTCGCCGTGGCGGGCGGCGGAGAGGAACTCGTCGAGGTAGGCGGACAGCATCCGGTAGGGGCAGCCCGGCAGTTTGGGGTCCCAGTCGTAGACCCTGCCGTCTTCCCACGGCATCTGGCCGCGGATCTCCATCAGCGCGTCCAGGGTGCGCAGGAGCCGGATCATGTAGAGCGCGCCGACGCCGTAGCGGTCGGTGTACTCGCCCAGCTTGGCGGCCTTCTCGTCCGGGGCTTCGGCCGCCAGCCAGACCACGGCACCGAACAGGGCGTCGGCGGCGACGTGCAGGCCCATCAGCTGGGTCTTGCCGCCGCCGGAGGGGGCGACGAACAGGCCGTGGGCGGCGCCCCGGTCGGTGTAGACGCGGTTGCGGGCGGGCTGGCCGTTGCCGAGGTAGCCGGTCACCCACCGGCCGTCCTTGTCCGGGGTCAGCAGCTCCTTCGTGGCGGGGAAGATCTGCGCGAGCGGGCTGGAGTCCCACAGGCTGACCAGGACCTGGTTGCCGTCGACGGTGACGAACAGCCGGCCTTCGTCGTACTTGGTCTTCAGCGCGGCCGCCAGGCCGTGCTGGTTGACTCGCGGCTCGCCCATCTCGTCGGGGACCTGGGCGATGTAGTGGGTGACCTTCCGCTCGTGGTCGCGGATCTTCTTGATGAACTCCGAGCCGGGCACGGGCCCGCCGGCGATCCGGTCGGCCCACCACTCGTGCGTGGTGGGGGCCTTGCGGCGGCGCTCGTTCAGGTCGGGGGTGACGTGGACTTCCTTCCAGCCGGGGCCGCCCTCACGCCCGTACTGCCGGACAACGTCCTCGATCCGTACGTCGGAGATCTCGACACCGAACGCGGCGGCGACCGCTTCCTGGGTGAGGCTGGAGATCGGCCGTCCGGCCTCGGAGGCGCGCAGCAGCAGGGACAGGTCGTTGGGCATGCCCGGGTGCGGGGTGGCGGTGACGACGATGGTGCGGCCGGGCAGGCCGCGGGCTTCCCACAGCCAGCGGACCTGGCGGGTGAAGGCGTCGGCGCCGTCGTCCGGCTGCGCGGGGGACGGCTCGGGGGCGGCCTGCAGCTGCGGCGCGGGGGCCGGGGCGGCGAGCGCGGGACGGTGATGGCGGCGGGTGTGCCGGGAGAAGGGCATCACCAGCAGGCCGGCCGTCGCCCAGCTGGCGGCGAGGATGCCGTCCAGGCAGTAGGGGCCCCAGCCGATCGTGTTCCGGGCGGCGATGTCGACGGCGGCGGCGAGCACGAGCGGCGACCAGCGCAGGATCTTGCGGCCCGCGCCGGAACCGTCGCTCTTGGCGGCCAGGACCCAGCCGCCGATACCGGCCGCGCCCGCTAGCTGCACGACCGTGTTGACGGGGCTGTCGGCGAAGAGGTTCGGGGCCGCGGCGAGGACCGGGGCGGCCAGGGTGTAGAAGGTGCGCTCCAGGGCGACGCTGCGCGGCACGGACACGGGCTTTCTCCTCCGGGGTGTGGCGATGGGCGGCCCGCCTACGTGGCGGGCCGCCCCATCAAGGGGTTGCGGTGGGTCGGGTCAGCGGACGAAGAAGCCCGGCTTGGGGGTGCGCTCCGGGCGGCTGGAGCGGAGGTCGTCCAGGCCCTCGTACAGCCGGGCGTGGGTGCGCCGCGTGTCGTGGGTGAGGCTGGAGACTTCCTGGGCCGTCTCGTGGAGCTTTTTCACTTCGATGGCGGCGCCGCCCAGGGCGACGGACACCTGGTTGGTCATCTCGATGAATTTGCGGTCCAGCTCCGCGTTGGCGATGTCGACGGCCAGGCGCTCGGAGCGCTGGGCGTTGGTGCGCATGCCGAGCAGCAGTGCTTCGAGCTCGCCTGCGGCCAGGTCCATGGCCGTGGCCAGCGTCTTGAGCTTTTTCTGGACGGCCTTGTAGCGGTTGTCGCCGTCGGTCTTGGCGGCGGCACCGCCGCCGGTGGTGGGTGCGAGGTCGCTCATCAGCGGGCTCTTCCTTCTAGTCGTGGTGGGCGGCGGCGGAGGCGGTGGCCAGGCCCGCGTCGTCCATGGCGTCGATGTCCTGGCCGTAGACGCGGCCGACCGACATGGCGGCGATCCGGGCGGCCTCCGAGGCGATCTCGCATTCGGTGGCGCACCGTTCGGCCAGCTGCTTCATGCGGTCCGCGGCGTCGGCCAGGTCGGTGATCTGGTTGACGACCTCGGTGGCGATGTTGTGGTCGCCGACCAGGTCGGCCGCCATGTCCCGCAGTGCGTCGGCGACCTTGCCGAGCGCGACAGCAAGGTCCTGGGCGCGGTCCTTGTCGAGGGCTGCGGCGATCGCGATGTTCACGATCTCCATCAGGTACTCGCCGAAGGTGATGTCGGTGCGGTGCTGGGCCGCCATGCCGGTCTGGCCCGATGCGGGCTTGTTGACCTCCGAGGCCACGGGATCCTCCTGTGCGGTGGGTCGGCTGGTGCCGGGACGCTGGGTGTGCGGCTCGGGAGCGCGCGGGAGACTCGCCGGGCTGCTGACGTGCGCCCCGAAGGGATCGGACGGGTCGTCGACGATGACCGCGTCCTCGATGTCGTCCTCGGCCGGTTCGGGCTGCGGGGTGCGGGTCGGGCCGCCGGGGCGCTCCACCGTGATGTCGCCCAGGTCCTCGGGCCGAAGCGGTGAGGGCTCCTCCGGCTCGGGCGGGGTGTTGTCCTCGCCACCCTTGGTGAAGAAGTCCTTGACCTTCTCCTTGAAGGAGCGTCCGTCGCCGCTGTCCTCGGTGTCCGGCGGGTCCTTGACGTCGTCGGTCTTGGCGTCCGTGTCCGTCCCGGTGCCGTCCTTCGCGTCCGTGTCTGCGGAGGTGCCAGACGGCTTCTCGCCGCTCGTCTTGCCGTCGTCCGGCTCCTTGGTTGCGGAGTCGTCCTTCGGGCCGCCTGAGGGCTTCTCAGGGTCGTCCTTGGGCATCTTCTTGGTCGTGGCCGCGGAGTCCTTGCCGCCGGTGGCGTCACCGGCGTCGTCCTTGGCCTTGTCGTCCTTCGCGGCCTTGTCCCTCTCCGCCGCGCGGCGCTTGTCCCAGCGGCGTTGCGCCTCTTGCCCGACGGCCGCGCCCAGGGTGGTGCGGCCGCCGGCGGCCTTGGCTGCCTCCCGCTTCGCCCGTGCCGCGGCCTTCCGCTCGGCCTTCACCCTGCGGCGTTCCTCGCGCGCCGCCTGGACGGCGGCGCGGTCCTGGTCGCGGTCCTTGCTGCGGTCTGCCAGGTTGGCGGCCTGGTCGGCGCTGCGCCGCTGATGGCGTGCCTCCTGGCGGGCGGCGGCACGCTCGCGGCGGCCGCGGGCCCGCTCGGTCCGAGGGCTGGCGGCCGGCGAGTCCTTCGAGTTGGCGCTGTCCCCCTTCGGGCCGTTCTTGGAGCAATAGTCAAGAGTTGTGGATCAGCTGAGGTGGTTCATGCCGCGAGGGTCTCGTCCTGATCGACGAGGTGACCGTTCTCGAAGCGGTTGCCGGCTCGGACGAGGGCGACGAGGTGGGGTGCGGTGACCGCGCGCCAGCGGGCCTGGGCGGATTCCACGAGCTTGAAGACCATGGCGAGGGCGGCGGTGGGGCTGCCGGCGCCGCGGGTGACCTTGGTCCGGAGCTTGACTGTGGAGAACGTTGATTCGATGGGGTTCGTGGTCCGCAGGTGGATCCAGTGCTCGGCGGGGAAGTCGTAGAACGCCAGCAGCTCGTCGACCTCGCCGGTGATCTTCTTCACCGCCTTCGGCCACTTCGCCCCGTACGTCTTCTCGAACGCGGTGACCGCCTTCTGGGCGTGGGTGCGGTCCTCGGCGTTGTAGATTTCCTGGAGGGCTTTCCTCGCGCCGGGCTGCGCGGATTTCGGCAGCGCGTTCATGACATTGCGGGTTTTGTGAACCCAGCACCTCTGATGGCGGGCGGCGGGGAACACCTCCGCCAGGGCCCGCCACAGCCCCATTGCCCCGTCGCCGGTGACCAGGACCGGGTCGCGCATGCCGCGCCGGCGGCAGTCCCGCAGCAGATCCGCCCAGGACTCGGTGGACTCCCTCAGCCCCTCGGCGATCGCGATCAGCTCCTTGGTGCCGTCGACGCGGACGCCCATCAAGACCAGCAGGCACGAATGGGTCTGGGACAGACGGATCTTGGGGTGGATGCCGTCGGCCCACACATAGACGTAATCGGTTTCCGCCAGGTCACGGCGCTGGAAGACGGCATGATCTGCTGTCCACTGCTTCGTCAGCCGGGTCACCGTCGCCGGTGACAGGCCGGCCGTGCCGCCGAGGAACTGCTCGAGTGCGGGCACGAAGTCACCCGAGGACAGGCCGTGGAGGTAGAGCAGGGGCAGGACCTCGCTGACCTTCGGGGACTTCCGGCACCACGGCGCGAGGATCTTCGAGGAGAACCGTTCCCGCTCGCCGGTCCCAGCGTCGACTCGTTTGTCGTTCACACGCGGCGCGGCCACCTCGACCGGTCCCGCGGCCGTGGTCACCGACCGGGGCCGGTGACGGCCGTTGCGGACCACCAGCCTCCGGCCCCGCTCGTCGTGCTGGCCAGCGAGCTCGGCTATGTACTGCTCGACCTCGGCCTCCAGGGCTGCCGCGAGCATCCGCCGGGCGCCCTCCCGGACGATCTCGTCGATCAGAGAGATACCAGACTCGGTGGTGCCGTCTTCGTTGACTACGCTGAGCACGGGCGTGCCTTCCCGACCCGCGCTCGAACGCGGGCCCATTCGGTGACCATGAGTCGATCACCCGGGAAGGTACGCCCTCCGCATCCCACGAGGCACCCCGCCCCAGGCCGATCCACAGGTTCCGAGCATTGCTCGTGGACGGCTCCCACATCCGGGCGAAAAAGGGGGAGCTGACACCGGTCCGTCGCCGGTCGACCGGCGGAAGACGGGCAGCAAGCACCACCTGATCTGCGACGGACGCGGCACTCCGCTCAAAGTCATCACGACTGCGGCGAACGTCAACGACGTCACTCAGACTCTCGCCCTGGTCGATGGCATCCCACCGGTGGCAGGTCGTCCCGGCCGGCCCCGCCGACGTCCCGAGGCTCTGCTCGGGGACAAGGGTTACGACTCCAATCCCAACCGCGATGAGCTGCGCAAACGCCGGATCCTGCCCGTCATCTCCCGCAAGGGATCCCCGAACATCAAGGGCATGGGCAAGCTCCGCTTCGTCGTGGAGCAGACCTTCGCACTGCTCCACCAGTTCAAACGACTCGCCGTTCGATGGGAACGCCGCACCGAGCTCCACAACGCCTTCGTGTCCCTCGCCTGCAGCCTCATCTGCTGGCGACGCCTCAACAAGCCCAACTCATGATCGTGTTACGAGCTCATAGGAGACGACGACGCCCCGCTCGAGCATGAGCTCCTCGACCTCCCGGTAGCTGAGGGGGAAGCGGAAGTACAACCACACACAGTGCGCGATGATCTCCACCGGATAGCGGTGATTCTTGTACGACGGCACCCCAGACGACACGGTCGAGCCCCTCCCCGGACACCCACAACCCGAAGATCATCCCAGGCCGCCACCGACAATGTGACAGCACCCTATCTACAGCTGCCGTGACAGAGCCGAACGATTTACAGTCCCTCAGAGCTCGTAACACGATCATGAGTTGGGCTTGTTGAGGCGTCGCCAGCAGATGAGGCTGCAGGCGAGGGACACGAAGGCGTTGTGGAGCTCGGTGCGGCGTTCCCATCGAACGGCGAGTCGTTTGAACTGGTGGAGCAGTGCGAAGGTCTGCTCCACGACGAAGCGGAGCTTGCCCATGCCCTTGATGTTCGGGGATCCCTTGCGGGAGATGACGGGCAGGATCCGGCGTTTGCGCAGCTCATCGCGGTTGGGATTGGAGTCGTAACCCTTGTCCCCGAGCAGAGCCTCGGGACGTCGGCGGGGCCGGCCGGGACGACCTGCCACCGGTGGGATGCCATCGACCAGGGCGAGAGTCTGAGTGACGTCGTTGACGTTCGCCGCAGTCGTGATGACTTTGAGCGGAGTGCCGCGTCCGTCGCAGATCAGGTGGTGCTTGCTGCCCGTCTTCCGCCGGTCGACCGGCGACGGACCGGTGTCAGCTCCCCCTTTTTCGCCCGGATGTGGGAGCCGTCCACGCAGGCCCTGGACCAGTCGAGCCGGCCTGCCGCGTTCAGCTCGGCGAGCAGGACTCGGTGCAGCTGGTCGAAGACTCCGGCCTGCTGCCAACGCTCAAGGCGCCGCCAGCAGGTCTGTCCGGACCCGAATCCCAGCTCAGGCGGCAGGAGTTGCCAGGCGATGTCGTTGCAGAGCACGTACAGGATGCCTTGCAGGCACAGCCGGTCAGCCACTGGCCGAGGCCCTGGTGACCTCATCGGCCAGGGCGGCAGCAGCGGCTCGATCAGTTACGGCAGCTGTAGATAGCTCTCCCTGTGCTCATCGTGGCTGGTCAGCGGGGTGATGGGGTGGGGTGCGGGCGTGAGGACGGCCGCCCTGATCATGACGTGGTGTGACGCAACATCAGAACGAGACGGCCGCTTCGACCACGGTCGACGGGCAGGCCACGACAGGGCCTTCGGGGCCTTGTCGGCCTCGTTGTCCGACTGCTTCGCCCGCTCCGAGAGCAGGGAGACGTTCGCGCGGATGACGCGGGGCATGCTGATGGAGCTCGAGGACGTCAACTGCTGGAGCCCGGCCGAAGCGATCGGCGAGCGAGGTCCGCACCGCCAGCATCATCTGCTGTCCCGTGCGGTGTGGGACGAACAAACGGTGCGGGAACGGACGGCGGCCTGGGCCGTTGACCTGCTCGACGACGGCGACGGGATCCTGATCGCGGACGAGACGGGGGACGCGAAGTCCTCGACCGACGCGGTGGCCGCGGCCCGCCAGTACTCCGGCTCGGTCGGCGGCGAGGCTCTGTGCCAGGTGGCCGTGCACCTCACCTTCGCCACGGCCGCCGGGCACTGCCTGATCGACTGGCGCCTGTACTTCACCAAGGAGTGGGCCGGCGACGAGGAGCGTCGTGAGCTGACCGGTGTTCCCGACAAGCTGGGCTTCGCGAGCAAGCCGCAACTCGCGGCCCGCATGGCTCGCGCCGCCCATCAGCAGGGCATATCCGCCTCGTTCTTCCTGGGCGACGAGG
This sequence comes from Streptomyces sp. NBC_01264, assembly GCF_026340675.1. Taxonomy (NCBI): domain Bacteria; kingdom Bacillati; phylum Actinomycetota; class Actinomycetes; order Kitasatosporales; family Streptomycetaceae; genus Streptomyces; species Streptomyces sp. NBC_01264. The sequence continues at coordinate 128,588 of NZ_JAPEOX010000005.1, read as the reverse complement.
TCTACGGAGGGCGGGAGTTGCGTACGGCCTGCCGCGAGCTGGGCCTGGGCTACGTCGTGGGCGTGCGCTCCGATCGCCAGGTCACCACCCCGGCCGCGAAGCTGAGCGTGACCCAGATGGCCGCCCGGCTGCCGAAGCGGGCCTGGCAGCGGATGCGGACCGGTGCGGGGCAGAAGGGCGTACGTGACTACGACTGGGCGATGATCGAGGTCACCGCCGACGACACCCCGCCGCACACGACCGCGACGCGGGGACGTCCTTCCTGCTGGTCCGCCGGCACCGCTACACCCGCACCGTGTCCTACTACCGCTGCTTCGCCCCCGGGCCGGTGACCCTGGCAAGACTGGTGTCACTGGTGTGCCTCAGGTGGCGGGTGGAGGACGACTTCCAGGACGCGAAGGAGACCTGCGATCTCGACAAAGGCCAGGTCACCTGCTGGAACTCCTGGCGTCGCTGGAGCACGATCGCCCTGGTCGCCTACGCTTTCCTGGCCGTCGCCGCCACCCTCGAACGAGCCGCCCAGACCGGCCGGAACGACCCCGTCGAGGCCGACCTCGTCCCCCTCAGCAGCCACGAACTCCTCCGCCTGCTACGGGCCTCCATCCTCCCGCCGCCCCGACGAGACCGCCCCCACCTGCTGTGGTGGTCCACCTGGCGTCGCCGACATCAACAACGCGCCCGCCTCTGCCACGGCAGCTGTAGTTCCGTCGTTGTCGCTGTTCAGGGACTTGCTGGGGTGGGTGCAGGCATGGGTATGGCCACCGTGATCATGAACGTTTGTGACGACGTATCGAGACGCGGTGGCCGTGGAGGCCACGGTAGCCGAGAAGGCGTGGGGCGAGGCCTTCGGAAGGGCGATGAGTGTGGTCGCGGGCTGTTTCGTGCGGCGTGAGGCACGGGCGACGGCGGCGGAGCTGGTCACGGGGCTGTTGCTCGAGGTGGACACGCGGAACTGCTGGACTCTCGGGCAGGCGTTGGGACATCCGGGGCCGCACCGGTTGCAGCATCTGCTGTCCCGGGCCCGGTTCGATCACGATCTGGCCCGCAGGGAGATCGCCGGTCTGCTTGCCGGTGAACTCGCCGGGCAGGAAGTGGTGCTGGTGGTGGACGAGACGGGCGATGCGAAGTCGTCCACGGACTGCGTGGGGGCCGGCAGGCAGTACTCGGGGGCGATCGGCGGTGTGGGTCTGTGCCAGGTGGCGGTCCACCTGGCGGCGGTCACCTCGACCACGAAGATGATCCTTGACCGGGCCCTGTACCTCCCGGCGGACTGGGCCGCGGACGAGGAACGCCGCCAGATGGCCGGGGTGCCGGAGCACGTCACCTTCGCGACGAAACCGCAGCAGGCACTGGCCATGGTCACCGACGCACTCGCCACGGGGATCGAGGCCCGCTGGTTCGCGGGCGACGAGGTGTACTGCGGACGCGAACTGCGCCGGGGCATACGCGCGCTGGATCTCGGCTACGTGGTCGGTATCCCGGCTTCGTACCAGGTCACCGACGGGGCCGGCCACCGGCGGGAGGCCCGCAAACTGGTCAACAGGGTGCGGCCCGGGCAGTGGATGCGCCGGCAGACCGGGCATGGCACCAAGGGCACCCGGGAGTACGACTGGGCCTGGCTCGACGTCCGCCCCGACGACACTCCCGACCAGAACGAGAACGAGAACGAGAACGAGAACGAGAACGGGGCCGGGGCCGGGGCCGGGACGAGTGTGTTGGTCGCGCGGCGGCACCGCTACACCGGTGAGGTGTCCTTCTTCCGCTGCTGGGCGCCCGGCGACGTTTCGCTGGCCACGCTGGTGGAAGTGATCTGCCGCAGGTGGCGCATCGAGGAAGCCTTCCAGCTCGGCAAGGGCTTCACCGGACTCGACCAGGGCCAGGTGACCTGCTGGAACTCCTGGATGCGCTGGTCACTGTTCTCCCTGATCGCCGCCGCCGTCCTCGCCCTCACCACCGCAGCCGTCCACGAAGACTCCGAGCCGCCGCCCGGACTCGTCCCGCTGACCTGCCCCGAGCTCATCCGTCTCCTCCGGGCCCTTGTGCTACCCCCACCAGCCCGCGACCGTGACCACGTCCTGCACTGGATCGCCTGGCGGCGCCACCACCAAGCCGTCGCGACCACCCGCCACCAGCAACGACACCACCGCCACGATCAGCCCTGAACCAGAACTACAGCTGCCGTGTCAGTGCCCACAAGTCGTCGTCCACGATCCACGGCCGAGTACTCACACCACCACGAACGGCTGAATCGTCACACCGGACACGGCTGACCAGGACATCTCATCAAGATCGTGTTACGAGCTCTCAGGAAACTGTCAGCTGCGGATTTCCGGGCCCGGGCTGAATCAATGAGCCCTGGATGGTCTGGGCGTGGGAGTTGTCTACACTGGCGTCAGGTTGGAAGATCGCATTAATGCTGAGATTGAACTCGACCCTGTCGTTGTGGTTCGGTTCACCGTTCGACATCAGCGCGGCAATGTAGAGAGTGGTATTCGTATCTCCCCCCCTCCATTCCTGTTCAATATGTAGAGTTCCTCCAGCCCGAATAGACTGGGCGGGGGGAGGGTTATCCAGGTTTCCGCCGCTCCAACCGTCAAAGTAGACGGGGTGGTCGCTCCTATTTACGATATCGTATCCTTGAGTGGACCATTCAGGCCGCCCGATGACCCTATGCCCGTTTCCGGTGGTGGCGTTGTTGCCGTATTCGATGCTGCCGCAGGCGTCGGTGTTGTGGTTGCCTTCGACGTGGATGAAGCAGATGTTGCCCTTCCCGTCCTTGCTGTCACCGGTGTTGTCGGCGTGTGCGGTGGTGGCGAGTCCGGTGAGGGCGAGGAGTGCTGTAGTGATGGCGAGTGCGTGGCGTGTGTAGCGCACCTGGTTTTCCTTTTTCTGGTGGGTGTGACTTTTGCATTTTGGGTGGGTGCGGGTGTGGAGTGGGGGAGGCTTGGCCGTTCGGTTGGGTGAATTGGGTGTAGTGTCTCGATTCCTGTTTCTATCTTTAGGACTCGTAAAGAATCAACACGTTGCTTCTCGGTGTCTCCGTCGTTGGTGTGGTATGCGCATACCGGGTGGAGTCCGTGACCAACTCGTCCTGAGATTCGGGGTGTTGTTCCCTCATCTCAATGAGAGGCAGCAGCGGCTGGCGCTGGCCACCGAGGCTCGCCTGCTGGGGCACGGCGGGGTCCGGGCCGTCGCGCGCGCGGCAGGGGTGAGCGAGACGACGGTGCGCAAGGGGGTCTTCGAGCTGGAGGGCGGCGAGGACCCGTTGCCCGATGGCCGGGTCCGCCGGGACGGCGGCGGCCGCAAGAGCGCCGAGGAGCTGACGCGGCAGGGGCGTGACGTGTCAGCTCCGACCGTGGGCCGGCTGCTGCGGGAGAACGGCTTCAGCCTGCAGGCCAACGCGGAGGAGCAATAGTCAAGAGTTGTGGATCAGCTGAGGTGGTTCATGCCGCGAGGGTCTCGTCCTGATCGACGAGGTGACCGTTCTCGAAGCGGTTGCCGGCTCGGACGAGGGCGACGAGGTGGGGTGCGGTGACCGCGCGCCAGCGGGCCTGGGCGGATTCCACGAGCTTGAAGACCATGGCGAGGGCGGCGGTGGGGCTGCCGGCGCCGCGGGTGACCTTGGTCCGGAGCTTGACTGTGGAGAACGTTGATTCGATGGGGTTCGTGGTCCGCAGGTGGATCCAGTGCTCGGCGGGGAAGTCGTAGAACGCCAGCAGCTCGTCGGGCACTGTCACGTTATCGAAATTGGCGTGACCACGTCAGGAAATCTGGGCGCCTCCGAGGTGTCCGCCACGGAAAATCTCTCGCCCGACGACGCGATCCGGGGCGCTCGCCGAAAGATCTACTGACGCGTCCATGTCATGCATCGATAAGGTGACAGCGCCCCGGCGACAACTGCACCACCAAGCCCGTCAACGGCGCCGGCACCCCCAGCCTGGGCACCGTCGACCCGTACTGGACGAGCTGGACCTTCACCGACACCGGCCAGCGCGCCACCGAAAAGCAGCACAAGGCCGGCCCCATCACCGCCGACACCCTGCGCACCCACACCTACCCCACCGGCACCGCCACCGGCCACGAACTCCAGAAAGTCACCGCAACCGGCGGTGCCACCGGCACCGACACCTTCGCGTACGACCAGAGCGGAAACCTCACCACCAAGGACACCGCAGCCTCCGCCGCACAGACCCTGACATGGAACGACGAAGGCAAACTGGCCACCTCCACGGTCTCCGGCGCCACCACCTCGTTCCTCTACGACACCAGCGGCACCCGGATCCTCAAGCGCGAGGCGGCCACCACCACCCTCTACCTCCCCGGCGGCCAGGAACTCATCCTGACCAAGGCCACCAACGCCGTCACCGGTAACCGCTACTACAGCGTCCCCGGCGGCTCGGCCATCCGCTCCAGCACCGACGGCCGCGTCCGCTTCCTCGTCGCCGACCACCACGGCACCAACAACCTCTCCATCAGCGCCGCCACCCTCACCTACAACCGTCGCAAATCCCTCCCCTACGGCGCCCAACGCGGGGCCACCCCGGCCTTCTGGCCCGGTCAGAAGGGATTCGTCGGCGGCGACATCGACACCAGCACGGACCTGACGCACATCGGCGCCCGCGAGTACGACACCAAACTCGGCCAGTTCATCAGCGTTGACCCCCTCCTCAGCCTCGACCAGCCCCAATCCCTCAACGGCTACAACTACGCCAACAACAACCCCATCACAGAAAGCGACCCCACCGGCCTCAAGAGCGAAGAATGCGGCAAACTCTACAACTGCGGCCGAGAAGGAACCATCACCATCGGCAATGCAGGTGAAATCACCGACCGCGGAGGCGAGAACGACCCCGGCGGCAACCTTTCGCGAACTGGGTCCTACGACAGCAACCGAGGAAAAAGCTCGTCAGGCGCTTCCTTCAACGGTCCACCGACCGTCACCGCCCCCGACAAAACTGTCTACAAATTCCCGAAGGTCAACACCCAAGAATTCACCGATCTATACCGAGCTACCTACCTTCACGAGATATCATTCTGGGGACCTTCCGACAACCCCACAGACGAGTGGTCCATCATGATCGGCGCCCTGCTCGGGGCGTGCCAGAAACTGTCCGACCGCGGCTGCGATCCCGCCACCTTCATATTCGGCAACCTTAAATCGACCATTGAAACGGTCGGGTTCTTCGAGGGCGGGGGGATAGCAAGAGCCAAGAGTCAGGTACGTTTCGGAATCTGCCACTCATTCGTCCCAGGAACCGATGTCCTCATGGCAGACGGCTCCAAAAAAAACATAGAGGACATTGAGGTCGGGGATACCGTCCTTGCCACCGACCCAGAATCGGGAAAGGACTACGAAAAAAAGGTCCTCGAGACCATCCGCACCGAAGACGACAAAGACTTTACTGAACTCACTGTCGCCACCACGGATGGCCCTGCCAGCATCGTTTCCACAGACACCCACCCCTTCTGGGTCCCCGAACTCAAGAAGTGGGTCAACGCCGCCGACCTGCAGGTCGGCCTCACCCTCCACACCAGCACGGGCAACCAGGTACAGATCACTGCGCTCAACCAGTACACCAAGCGCCAGCGCACTCACGACCTGACCATCAACGACGTCCACACGTACTATGTGCTGGCCGGGGCCACACCGGTCCTCGTCCACAACTGCGGTACCACTCCGCCGGGGGTGCAATGCAATTGCGCTCCGGGAACTGGCGCTGGTCCTGCCGATGCCCCGATTCGCAATTCTGGTGCTTGGACTCGCTCTGACATCATCCGCGGCTCGCTTGGGCTTCGCCCGAATCAGCTTGGCGATCGAATAGAGATCCACCACGCGGACCAAATGCCCGGCGCTCCGATTCATGAGCTAGACCAAAATGTCCACCGAGGTGTTGGAACGGATCTCCATCGAAATCCGCATAACCAAGGTGTCACGAAGGAAATGAGGAAAGAAGACACCCAACTGCACTGGTGGTATAGATCGCAGGAGCAGGGCTGGGGCACGTACAGCCCAGACCACTGGTTCGACAACTGGCCCGGATGATCGGTTAGGTGAGATCGTGGAGATTGAAGAGTTTGAAGTCCACTTGTCTGCGGCTCGCGCAAAACGCGCTGGCCTGAGCAGTCCAGAAGGCTTCGACGTCTTTGAGTCCCGAGTGGCTTCCGAAGCCGAACTGTCGGAGGCGGAGGAGACTCTCCAGGCGCAGCTCCCTGGCGAGTACAGGGAGTTCATGAAGCGTCACGGCGGAGGAATGTTCCTGTTTCTCGACCTTCTGCCAGTCGTTGCTTCTGATGACCAGGAAGACGACTTGGTGAGGGTGAACGTAGCCGAGTTCAAGGATGGCGACTTTGTCGCCGTAGCCCCGGTCGGCACAGGCGACTGGTGGGGGTTCTCGGTCGTCGAAGGTCGCTGTGCCAACCAGGTTGATTTCTGGGACCATGAGGATGGTCAAGTGCAATTTGCGGCGACCGGGTTCCTTGAATTCCTGGCGTATGAGGGACTGCGCGTAGGGAGATAGATCACCAAGGCGCCAGCGCGTTCAGCAGTGGCACCAGCAGCCCCCCGCCGAATTCACGGCGGGGGGCTGCTGGGCTGTTTGACGGCAACGCTGACGGCAACGTCAGCGGACGACGGCTGCGGCTGGTGGGTCGTCGGCTGTGTCGTCGGTCGGGCTGAGGGCGCTGCCGAGGGCGTCGATGGCTTGGCGCTGGAGGCGGATTCGGACGTGAGCGTAGACGCCGGCGGTGACGCCGATGTGGGCGTGGCCGAGGAGTTCCTTGATCACGACAAGGTCGACGCCTTGCTCCAGGAGGAGGGTGGCGGTGGAGTGCCGGAGGTCGTGGAAGCGGATGTGGCGGAGCCCGGCCCGGTTGAGGAAGCCGCGGAAGCGGCGGGTGAGGTTGGCCGGGTCGAGAGGCCGTCCGGTTGGCGTGGTGAAGACGAGGCCGCTGTCTTGCCAGGCTGATCCTGCCGCTTCGCGTTCCTCGTCCTGCCGTTCCTGGTGCTCCTTGAGGGAGTGGAGGCATTTGGTGGGGAGGGCGATGCGGCGTTCGGATGCGCGGGTCTTGGTGGGCAGGTGGATGAGGCCGCCGGTTCGGGTGCGTTGTAGTGAGCGGCGGATGGTGGCGGTGCTCGCGTCGAGGTCGAGGTCTTCCCAGTGGAGGCCGAGGAGTTCGCCTTTGCGGAGTCCGGTGCGCAGGGCGAGTTCGTACAGCGCGTAGCCCCGGTCGGCGCGAGCCGCGTCGAGGAACTTGCGAGCCTCCGTCGCCGTGAGGGGCTGGAAGCGCCTGGGCCGGGGTGCGGTGGTCTTGACGTTCCGGGCGACGTTGCGGGGCAGCTCGTCTTCGCGGACGGCGTGTTCGAGGGCGGACTTGAGCACCGAATGCACGTAGGTCACGGTCAAGGCGGACAGCCGTTTCTGGCAGCACTGGCCGACCGCGCAGCACGTCTTCCGCTCGGCGTCGAGTCCCTGGGTGCAGCACTGGCAGGTGGTGCCGAGCCGGTCGAGGAAGGTGCGTATGTCCTTGGCGGTGAGCCGCGCGACCTTCTTGGTGCCGAGGCCGGGGATGAGGTGGAGGCGGACGCAGGCGGCGTATCTGGTGTGGGTGTTCTCGCGAAGCCGGTGAACGGCGACACTGCTGAGCCAGTACGTCAGGTGGCATTGTCACGTTGTCGGCGGTATGATCGTTTGATGGTGCGTCAGGGTGTGCCAGGGCCTGGACGGGGCTGGTTCAGGCCGCGGCCAGCAGGCTCGTGCTGCCGGTGACCTGGTTCCAGACGGTGAAGCGGATCATCATCTCGAAGCGGTGGCGGCCGGCGGTCATCAGATGCCGGTGGGGCCGGAAGTGGGGTGAGATCCCGGTGAACGCGGCCAGGAACCTTTGCGCCCCGCCCGGGCTGCGGAATCCTTTCATCGCGCGTTCACGTTGCCTCGTTGGTTGGTGGGAGTTCTCCGCCCGGTTGTTCAGGCCCTTGTGGGAGCGGTGCTCGACCGAGGGCATCACCTCCCGGTGCGCGGCCCCGTACGAGCGGAGCTTGTCGGTGACGACCACCCGGGGCACCTGCCCGGTGGTGGTGAGGAGCCGGCGGAAGAAACGCCTGGCCGCAGCCTTGTCACGGCGATTCTGGACCAGGATGTCGAGGACATTCCCGTCGGCATCGACGGCCCGCCACAAGTACTTCTGCACCCCGTTGACCTTGATAAAGACCTCGTCGAGGTGCCACTTGTCGCCGGGCTGTGGGCGCCTGCGGCGCAGCGCCTTGGCGTAGGCCTGCCCGAACTTTAGACACCAGCGGCGGATGGTCTCGTAGGACACGATCACCCCGCGCTCGAGCATCATCTCCTCGACCTCGCGGAAGGAGAGAGGGAAGCGGAAGTACAGCCACACACAGTGCGAAATGATCTCCACCGGATAGCGGTGATTCGCGTACGACGGCACCCCAGACGACACGACAGGTCCCTCCCCAGACGGATAACCCGAAGATCATCCCACCCTCACCCCGACAAGGTGACAGCACCTCCGTCTCGCATCAGAGTGTGGGGCTCGGGGGAGCAGAGCCTGAAGTCGTAGAGATCACGGCCGATCTCCGGTCTGCGCAGACCGAAGACCTCGGTCGCGCAGCCGAGCTCGAAGGGGTTCGAGTTCTCGTCCACGATCACGACGACCCGGTGTACGCCCGCCGCGTGAGCTGCGTGCGAGGATTCTTTCGCCATGTGCAATTCCTAGCACTCACGGCGGTCAAGCGAAACGGCTCAGGATGAGCCCATGAGCAGCGAACCCATCCCCCTCAGCAAGGCTCTGGCTTCCTTCGATGCCCTGTGGAGCCCCCGCATCGTCACGCGCGTCAACGACTACGACGTCCGCATCGCCAAGGTCGAGGGCGACCACATCTGGCACGTCCACGACGACACCGACGAGTTCTTCCTGGTACTCGACGGCGAGCTGCACATCTCCCTGCGCGAGCCCGACGGGGAGCGCACGGTCCTGCTCCCGCAGGGGGCGGTCTTCACCGTCCCCCGAGGCACAGAGCACAAGCCGTACGCCCCGTCCGGCGCCGCAATCCTCATGTTCGAGCCCACCGGGACACCGACCGTGGGCGATCGCCACGACGAGATCCCAGAGCACGTCGACTCAACAACCGGACACGAACTCAGCACCTGACCCGACAGGCTTCGGACACGCCACTGCCCATGGCGTCAGCCTGCCGCCGGGTCGGCTACGTTCGCCGACTGCCCGGCAAGAGCGGCGCGGGACTCAATCCTCGGCGGTGTCCGGATCGCGCAGGGGGCGCATTCCGCCAGGCAGGTCGGGAAGCTGGAAGGAGTACCGGCCGAGCACGTTGATGTGGTGGCGCACGAACGGGGAGAGCCGGGCGACGTCCTCGTCGCGCACCTCGAAGCCGTCGGCGCGGAGCTGGGCGAGGGCGGCGTCCATGTAGCGGGTGTTGAACAGCACGAGCGCGTTCAGGACCAGGCCCAGGGCGCCGATCTGGTCCTCCATACCTTCCTGGTAGCGCTGGTAGAGCTGCCCCGCCCGGCCGTGGAAGATCTTCCGGGCCAGTGCGTGGCGGCCTTCCTGGAGGTTGGCCTGCACCTTGATCTGCCGCCTGTAGCCGGGCTCGTCGGCCAGGCGCAGGATATGCAGGGTCTTCGCGATCCGCCCGTAGTGGGCGATCGCGTCGCCCAGCGGCGTGGGGCGTCCGTCGCGGGAGAGCATCCGGATGACGTCGTAGGCGCGGACGGCTCCGGTGTGGATGGAGCCGATGATCCGCAGGATGTCCTCCCAGTGCCGCTCGATGCGGGCGAGGTCGATCCGGCCGCGGGCCGCGGCCTGGAAGGCGCCGTAGTCGGCCGTACGATGAGCAATGCTCGGAACCTGTGGATCGGCCCGGGGTGGGGTGCCTCGTGGGATGTGGAGGGCGTACCTTCCCGGGTGATCGACTCAAGGTCACCGAGTAGGCCCGCGGTGTCGCGCGGGCTGGGAAGGCACGCCCGTGCTCAGCGTAGTCACCGAAGACGGCACCACCGAGAGCGGTACCTCTCTGATCGACGAGATCGTCCGGGAAGGCGCGAGGCGGATGCTCGCCGCCGCCCTTGAGGCCGAGGTCGAGCAGTACATAGCCGAACTCACCAGCGAGCGGGACGAGGCCGGGCGGCGGTTGGTGGTCCGCAACGGCCGTCACCGGCCCCGGTCGGTTGCCACGGCCGCGGGACCTGTCGAGGTGGCCGCGCCGCGCGTGAACGACAAGCGAGTCGATGCCGGGACCGGGGAGCGTGAGCGGTTCTCCTCGAAGATCCTGGCGCCGTGGTGCCGGAAGTCCCCGAAGGTCAGCGAGGTCCTGCCCCTGCTCTACCTCCACGGCCTGTCCTCGGGCGACTTCGTGCCCGCACTCGAGCAGTTCCTCGGCTCCGCGGCCGGCCTGTCACCTGCGACGGTGACCCGGCTCACGAAGCAGTGGACCGAGGACCATGCCGCCTTCCAGCGCCGTGACCTGGCCGGATCCGATTACGTCTACGTGTGGGCCGACGGCATCCACCCCAAGATCCGCCTGTCCCAGACCCATTCCTGCCTGCTGGTCTTGATGGGCGTCCGCGTCGACGGCACCAAGGAACTCATCGCGATCGCCGAGGGCCTGCGGGAGTCCACCGAATCCTGGGCGGATCTGCTGCGGGACTGCCGCCGGCGCGGCATGCGGGATCCGATACTCGTGGTCGGCGACGGAGCGATGGGCCTGTGGAAGGCGCTGGCGGAGGTGTTTCCGCAGGCCAGGCACCAGAGGTGCTGGGTTCACAAAACCCGCAATGTCATGAACGCACTGCCGAAATCCGCGCAGCCCGGAGCGAAGAAGGCGCTCCAGGAGATCTACAACGCCGAGGACCGCGCCCATGCCGAGAAGGCGGTCACGGCGTTCGAGAAGGCATACCGGAAATGGCCCAAGGCCGTCGCGAAGATCACCGGGGAGGTGGACGAGCTGCTGGCGTTCTACGCCTTCCCCGCCGAACACTGGATCCACCTACGGACTACGAATCCGATCGAGTCGACCTTCTCCACGGTGAAGCTGCGGACGAAGGTCACCCGCGGGGCCGGCAGTCCGGCCGCCGCCCTCGCGATGGTCTTCAAGCTCGTCGAGTCCGCTCAGGCACGCTGGCGCGCGGTCACCGCACCCCACCTCGTCGCCCTCGTCCGATCCGGCGCCCGCTTCGAGAACGGTGTCCTCATTGAAGGCGGCGAGGTCGCGGCATGATCTGACGTGTGCGGTCCACGGGAAGCACACTTCACAGTCGGTCACTTGCTGGCGAGAGCCGCGATGAACGGCTCCCGGACAGCAGGGTCACACCAGGCCTCCTCCAGTGCCCGTTTCTCCGCATCCGCGTCCGCGTTGACGGCAACGACATGGTCGGTTCCAGGCCCGCAAGCCAGTCGCATGGAGTTGACCCCGTCCCAACTCGGACTTGTGGGAAATGTGATGTCAATCGTGATCCGACGCGAGTCGATGCCAACCGTCAGGTAACGGTGAACGTCCCACAAGCCCTCCAGAGGAACTGCACCGGCGACCTGCGGACCATAGCTTCGCGTGGCCTGCCCGGGCGTGCACCGGTAGACGCGATGGACCAATCGCGGCTCTGTCTCGGGCCACCGCTCAGCCATCAACGCGGCCAGCAAGGCGTGCTTCGTGGAACAGGTCCCCCGCCACTCGGCAAGTGCCCCCTCGGCACTCCGGACCCTTGGCCGCCCGTACGGCATCAGGTGCACTGCGCCGACGACGTCGGTAATGGACGCGCTCCGCGACAGGCTCAAACGATTTATCAGCGTCTCGAACATGCCGGTCTGTCTACCGGCCAGTGAACTCCCACGCAAGGAAGCAAGCTAGGCGCACCCCTACTCAGACTGATCCACAAGTCTTGACAATTTCTCGCCGTATACGATCGACGCGCCACATCTTCTGATCGGGCAGGTCCGCGAGCTGCGGGGCGTAGGCGAACCCAGCCAGGGTGAGCAGGCCGAAGACGATGTCGCATGGGCTTGGGTGTCGCCGTGGACGATGTCCACCGTCACCTCGGACTCATTCTTGAGCAGCCCCTCGAACAAGTACACGGCCTCCCACACCCCGCACGGGATGAAATGGGAGAAGAGCGCGATGTAGGGGTGCCGGTACGAATGGTGTCACCAGCCGCAAACGGCGAGGATCACGTGTGCCGACGTGCGGCGGGGTCGCGTTCGGCGACGTGCCGGGCGACCGAGTCGACGCCCGGCCGCGCGTATCGCTCCAAGGAGCGGACGGAGGCGTGGCGGGAGCGGGCGAGCAGCATCGGGGTGGAGGTGCCGTCCTCGGCGTCGTGGGTGAGGGCGCTGTGGCGGAGCCGGTGCAGCGTGAAGCCGTCCAGGTCCTCGATGTCCTCGGGTGAGGCGAGCGGGTTGGCCAGCAGTCGGGTGTTCTCCTCGAAGATCTCTTCGCCCCGGCGGTAGGAGAGCCGGGCCCGGCTCGTTTCCGGGCAGACGTCGAGCGTCGGTGTTCCGGCGGGGGCCTTGCGGTCGGTGAGGAACAGGGGGCCGCGGGTGCGGCGGGCGATGAGGCGGGGCAGGAGCTGGGCGGTGCCGGACTGCCAGTGAATCCACTCGGTCGCGCCGCCCTTGGCGGTGATCTTCCCGCGTTTGTCCTGCGGGTACAGGTCTTCCACGTTCAGGCACAGCACCTCATCTGCCCGTGCGGCGCTTTCATAGAGGAGCTTCCAGAACGTCTTCTCCCTGAGCCCGACGTCCAGGCGCCACAGGGCGGCGATCTGGTTCTCGGCCAGGGCCTTGGTTCGGTCGGGTGGTGCCGGCCGACGCTCGATACCGATCGTCGGGTCTCCGACGATCCAGCCCTGGCGCTGCCACCAGCCGATGGCCTTGCGGGCGATGGACAGTTCCCGGTTGACGGTGTCGGCGTCCATCTCGTCCGCCCGCGCCGCCGCCAGCTCGGCCAGCACCTCCGGCAGGGCCGGGTCGTCGATCGCGGTGACGGGGAAGACGGGCGGCTTCGCGCCCCGGCGGGCGGGTCCGGTCGGCGCCGGTTCGCCGGCGAGCATCCACCCCCACGTCGTCAGCGAGATCCGGTAGATCCGCGCGGAGGACTTCGCGATGCCCGCGCCGGTGAGGTACCGCTCGACCGCCGCGGTGTACGACGAGGGTGGGGCGGACAGGGGCACCACCCGGGCGCGCGGCAGCCGGAGCGCGCCCCCGCTCCCGAGTTCGGTCACCGGATCGATCGTCACGCTCGCCCCACCCTTCCAGATCTGCCGCAGTAAATGCGTACACCTCGCCCCGGCGGCCGAAATACCCCGCCACAGGTCGTGGTGATCACCGTAGGGGTTCTGCCGCAGTAAATCCGGCATTTACTGCGGCAGTCGACTGGCGAGCCGTCAGGCGATGGAAGAAGGTGACAGTGCCTCAGGGACTGCTCCTTTCAGGGATGGCAACGCCTACCCGAGATCCACCGCCCAACCGGCAACGGCGAAGCCATCAGCTCTTCAGCAGCGTGTCTGCCTCGTTGACGAGGTCGGCGAGGTACGAGCCCGCCGTCGGCGACTCCCGAGCCAGGGCTGCCGACTGGCCGGCCCACAGGTTCACGTACTCGGGCCGGCCCTGAGCCCCCGCAGCCCGGCGGATCGGCTGCATCAGGGCGTTCTGTACGGGATACGGCGGTACGTGGTCCTCGTGGGCTGCCATGTCGCGGACGAAGCTGTTCGGGATGCCCCTGGCTGTGCGGCCCGAGAACAGACGGGTCAAGACCGTCGTGCGGGCCTCGGGGGTGCCGAGAGCCGCCTTATGGACCGCGCTCGCTCCCGACTCCTGGCAGGCGAGGAAGCCGGTGCCGATCTGGACCGCGTCCGCGCCGAGAGCGAGGGCTGCGGTGACACCGCGGCCGTCGGCGATCCCGCCCGCGGCGATCACAGGCACCGTGACCGCATCCGCCACCTGCGGGACCAGCGAGAACGTGCCCACCAGGGACTCCCGCACGGGCCTCAGGAACGCTCCCCGGTGGCCGCCCGCGTCGCTGCCGGAGGCGACGATCGCGTCCACGCCCGAGGCCTCCAGGGCGATGGCCTCGTCGACGGTCGTCGCGGTACCGATCAGCGCGATGCCGAGCCGCCGGGTCTCCTCGACCAGACGTCGGGGCGGTGGCCCCATCACGAGGCTGATGACCGGCGGGGCGGCGGCGAGCAGGGCATCCACCTGCGCGTCGAAGTCCGGCCCGGCGGCCACGTCTGCGGCGGTGGGGGAGGGGATGCCGAGTTCCTCGTAGTACGGCCGCAGCCGCGCCACATGAGCGGCCAGGTCCGTCTCGGACGGCTGGAGTTCGGATTCACCATCGAGCGGAACCCACAGGTTCACCGCGAACGGCCGGTCCGTGCCCGCTTTCAGCCGTGCTACCAGGTCCCCGATCTCCTCCGGGAAGAGGATGTGGGCCCCGTACGAGCCGAGCCCGCCGCCCTCCGACACCGCCACGGCCAGCTCGACGGAGGAAAGTCCGCCGCCGAACGGCCCTTGGATGATAGGCAGTTCGATGCCGAGAAGCTCGCCGAGACGTCCCGGTCTCATCCGGTCACCGCCGAGGCGAGCTCGGCCTCACGACCCAGGGCCTGACGAAACGCAGCCCGTGCGACGCGCTCTCCCAGGTGCCGGGCCGTGCGCAGGTCGGCCGTGCCGGGTGCCTGTTCCGGACCGAGGTCGGAGGGCGACTGGGCCATGGCGCCGACGAAGCCGCCGAGCCGGTTGAGGTCCTCAGGGCTGCCGTTGGAGGAGTAGATCCAGCCCGGCGGCAGACCCAGCGGCACCCAGGTCATGCCGTGCTGGGCGGCGAACACGGTCATCGACAGCAGGGCGTTGTCCTTGTTGCCGTTGACCCCGGCGGAGTTGGTGAAGCCGGCTGCAAGCTTGTCCTGCCAGCCCCGCTCGGCCCAGACCGGCGCGCTCGCCTCAGCGAAGCGCTGGAAGACCGCAGAGGTCGAGCCCATGTAGGTGGGGGAACCGAAGACGATCGCCTCGGCCGCACCGAGGGCGGTCCACAGGCTCTCGTCGAGGACCGACACGTCCCGCAGATCGGCGTTGACGCCGGGCACGGAGTCCGCGCCCTCGGCGACGGCGGCGGCCTGACGGGCGGTGTGCCCGTACCCGCTGTGATGGGCGATGGCGACGGTAATCGGGGGTACAGCCATGGGGAGGCCTCCTAGAGCGCGGCGAGCCGGTTGCCTGCCGATCTTCCGAACACTAGACGACCGGTCAACTAAAAATCCACTCCAGGAACCCTCCGGCTAGTTGACCGCCCGTATAGTGACCGTCATGGGACGCACCAGCACGGCACGCACAAGGCTCCTTGCAGCCACCGGCGAACTCATGCGCAGCCACGGCTACAACAGTCTCGGCATCGCCGAGATCTGCGCCCACGCCGAGGTGAAGAAGGGCAGCTTCTACCACTTCTTCGAGTCCAAGCAGGCCCTCACCGTCGAGGTCGTCGACGCCTACTGGCAGGGCGAGCGAAGCTGCTGGGTCGGGGAGCTGTCCGTCCCCGCGCCCGCCCTCGACCGGCTGCGGCGGCTGCTCGACGCCATGGCTGCTGTCCAGCGGCGGATGAAAGAAGACTCCGGCACGGTCGACGGCTGCCTCCTGGGCAACCTCGCCCTGGAGCTAAGCACCCGGGAACCGGACATCCAGGCCCGTCTGAAGGAGATCTTCGACGAACAGATCCAACTGGTCGCCACCGTTCTCACGGACGCGGCAGCCGAGGGCGCAATCCCGACAGACCGGGCTTCGGTGTCGACCGCCCGGGCCCTCGTCGCCCAGCTGGAGGGCATGGTTCTCTTCGCCAAGCTCAAGAACGACCCCGCGGTGCTCGACGACCTCTGGCCTCACACACTGATGCTGCTCGGTGCCTGACTTAGGCGCTGTCACTGGGAGTTCTCCGCCAGGTTGTTGATCCCCTTGTAGGAGCGGTGCTCCACCGAGGGCATCACCTCACGGTGGAGCACCGTAAAAGGCGAGCATTGGGACATGGGGCCTTGACCCCGAATCCTGAACACGGGTTATGCGGCTGGTGTCAGCGTAGTTGGTGTGAGGTGGAGGGCGTTTTCGAAGGCGATCGGTGATCGTTGTCCGAGGCGGGAGTGTCGGCGTCGGGTGTTGTATCGGGTCAGCCATCGGAAGGGTGCTGTCACCTTGTCGGGGTGAGGGTGGGATGATCTTCGGGTTATCCGTCTGGGGAGGGACCTGTCGTGTCGTCTGGGGTGCCGTCGTACGCGAATCACCGCTATCCGGTGGAGATCATTTCGCACTGTGTGTGGCTGTACTTCCGCTTCCCTCTCTCCTTCCGCGAGGTCGAGGAGATGATGCTCGAGCGCGGGGTGATCGTGTCCTACGAGACCATCCGCCGCTGGTGTCTAAAGTTCGGGCAGGCCTACGCCAAGGCGCTGCGCCGCAGGCGCCCACAGCCCGGCGACAAGTGGCATCTCGACGAGGTGTTCATCAAGATCGGCGGGGTGCAGAAGTACTTGTGGCGGGCCGTCGATGCCGACGGGAATGTCCTCGACATCCTGGTCCAGAATCGCCGTGACAAGGCTGCGGCCAGGCGTTTCTTCCGCCGGCTCCTCACCACCACCGGGCAGGTGCCCCGGGTGGTCGTCACCGACAAGCTCCGCTCGTACGGGGCCGCGCACCGGGAGGTGATGCCCTCGGTCGAGCACCGCTCCCACAAGGGATCCTGCTGGCCAAATGTGGGGGGCAGTCAGGCCGTGAGGGTGAGGTCAAGTCTCGCGAGGTGACTGGTGCGGGTGTGGTCGAGGGGTTGGTTGTTCCACCAGGCGTCGAGGCGGATGAGGTTGAGGGCGACGGCGGAGTAGACGTGTTCGAGGTGGGTCTTCGCGAGGCCGCGATAGCGGGCCCTGCGGTTACCGGTGACGGCTGTGGCCTGGCGGATGGTGCCCTCGACGCCGGCGCGCAGGGCGTATGTGGTCTGCCAGTCGGCGTCCTGCTGGGCGGCGTGGTTCGTGTTGATCAGTTCCTGCAGGTCCCGTGGGCGCAGGGTGAGCTGGCGGCCCTGGCGTGTGGCGTCGGTGCATGCCGCTCTGACCGGGCAGGGGCCGCAGTCGGCCTCGTCGAAGCGGACCGCGATCCCTTCGCGGCCGTGTTGCCGGGCCGGGCTCCAGAACCTGCTGGTGGCGCCCTGGGGGCAGGTGGCTTGCTCGGCGTCCCAGTCGATGGTGAAGGCTTCGCGCTGGTAACCGGCGTTCTCCCGGTCCTGGCGGGAGGTGCCCGCCAGGAGCGGTGCGACCAGGGTGATCCCGAAGGCGGCCCGGGCCCCGGCGAGGAGTTCCGCGCTTGCGTAGCCGGAGTCGAGGTAGTGCTCGGCGGGCAGCAGGCCCCGGTCGGCGAGGGCCCGGTGGACGGGCTCGACCAGCTTCACATCGGGCACGGTCGCGTCCGTGGTCGCGACATGTGTGATCACGTTCGGGATGTCCGGACGCGCCCGGCGTCCCGGCCGCGGGGTCCCTCCGCCGGGCCGGGGCCGCTGGCAGACCTCGCTGATGTGCAGTTTGTACCCGGTCCAGTGTAGGGCGTTCTTGGTGCCGTTGCGGGCGTCGAGGTCGTAGGGCGAGGCCAGGCGCAGTCTGCCGGGCGGGAGACCCTCCTTGTCCGCCTCCCGCCGCTTGACCACCTCCCGCCCGTCGCCGCCGGTGGTGACCAGGTAGTTCTGCACAGTGATCCGGCGCAGGACCTGGACCGCGGGCAGCTCGCGCAGCCACAGGGGCGAGTGAGGGTTGTGGACCGCCCGCAGCAGGGCCACCGCGTCACGGCCGTAGTCCAGTACGAGTTCGTCCCGCTTGGCTTTGGAGCTGGCGGGACGCCAGCTCTCGTCGATGCGCCGCCCGTAGCGGCGGTTCCACCCACGGACGTCCACGGCCTGCGCCACCCAGTGCGGGGCCGCGGCGGACAGCGCCTCCAGCGCGGCCCGCACCGACTCCCCGCACAGCTCGAGGCGGTTCAGGTCCCGCACCGCCGCCAGCACGTGGGTGGAGTCGGTCCGCTGCTTACCCCCAGCCTTGACCAGGCCCTTGCCCTTCAATGCCGCCAGCAGCAGATCCAGTACCCGCTCCTCCAGGCCGTGCTCGACCACCCGGGTGCGGAACTCCGAGAGCACCGAGGCATCGAAGCCGACGTCCTCCAACTCCAGGCCAAGGCAGTACTTCCACGACAGGTCGAACCGGACCCGGTGGGCGGCGGCGCGGTCGGTCAGGTTCTCCGCCATCTGCAGCACCGTCACCATCGCCAGCCGCCCCGGCGACCAGCCCCGCCGGCCCCGCAGACCGAACGCCCCGGCGAACTCGGCATCCGCGAACAGCCCGCCCAGCTCATCCCGCACCCGCATAGCCAACGGCGGCGCCCCACGACCAGCCACCGCCCGCGCGACCCGCACCGTCACCTCAGGGACCTCGGGCCACTGCTCCGGCAGCAACGACATGACTCCCACCCCACCAGCCGGGAACGACAGAACCGGCCACCACCATGCCAACCGCCCGCCCTCACCGCAGGACACGACATTTGGCCAGCAGGATCCACAAGGGCCTGAACAACCGGGCGGAGAACTCCCACCAACCAACGAGGCAACGTGAACGCGCGATGAAAGGATTCCGCAGCCCGGGCGGGGCGCAAAGGTTCCTGGCCGCGTTCACCGGGATCTCACCCCACTTCCGGCCCCACCGGCATCTGATGACCGCCGGCCGCCACCGCTTCGAGATGATGATCCGCTTCACCGTCTGGAACCAGGTCACCGGCAGCACGAGCCTGCTGGCCGCGGCCTGAACCAGCCCCGTCCAGGCCCTGGCACACCCTGACGCACCATCAAACGATCATACCGCCGACAACGTGACAATGCCCGGCCGCGTCCTGAACGCCACGGGCCAGGACGGCGAGGTCACTAAGACGGCCTACACCCCGGGCACCGGCGCCCAGCCGACGAAGGTCACCGTCACCGACCCCAAGGGCTACACCACCAGCAGCACCTTCGACGGCCTGCGCGGCCTGGTCCTGACCGCCACGGACGCGAACAGCCGGACCGTCACCTCCCAATACGACTCCCTCGGGCGCCTCGTCAAGGGCTGGTCAGCCGGCCGGGCCACCAGCGAGCAGCCCAACGTCACGTACACGTACAAGCTCTCCGCGACAGCTGCCTCGACAGTCACAGCGAAGAAACTCTATGAGAACGGCTCCTGGGGCACCTCAGTCAGCTTCTACGACTCCCTCCTGCGCCCCCGGCAGACCCAGACAGATGCCATCGGAGCACCGGGGCGAATCGTCACCGACACCTTCTACGACGCCTATGGGCGCGTCCGCCGGACCAATGCCCCCTACTACAGGGACACCCCGGTCAGCACGGCGCTGAACGTCAGCCTCGACGCGGACATCCCCAGCGCCACCGAAACCCTCTACGACGACCGCAGCCGCGTCACCGCCTCCGTCCTGATGGGCGACAACGTCGAGAAGTGGCGCACCAGCACCACCTACGGACCCGACTGGCAGGCCGTCGTCCCGCCGCAGGGCGGCACCGCGACCCTGGCCGTCACCGACGCCCGCGGGCGCGTGATCGAGCGGCGCGACTACAAGGACCGCACCCCCGGCATAGGAGATGCGGCCACCCTGTACGAGAAGCACACCTACAGCTTCGACCGTGCCGGCCAGCTTTCGAAAATCGCGGACAACTCCGGGCGCAACACCTGGACCTACGGCTACGACCTCCGCGGACGCCAGATCGAAAGCACCGACCCCGACAAGGGCAAGAGCACCACGGCCTACGGCCCCGACGGCCGGCCGCAGAGCGTCACCGACGCGCGCGGCGTCACGCTCGCCACTACCTATGACGAGCTCGGCCGTCCGACCAGCCTGCGCAAGGACACAGTCACCGGGACCAAGCTCGCCGCCTGGTCCTACGACACCGCCACCGGCGGCAAGGGTCTGCCTGCTACCACGACCCGCTATGACGGCACCGCCGCCTATACCAGCACGGTCATCGGCTACGACACCGGCGGCCGACCGACCGGCACCAAGGTCACCGTTCCCAGCGTCACGGGCGAGGAAGAACTCGCCGGCACCTACACGGTGACCGGCACCGTCACCCCCGTCAGCGGACTGCCCGAAACCACGACCTACAGCACCAGCAACTCCAAGGCCACCACCGCCCTCCCGGCGGAAACGGTCAATAACGGCTACAAAACGCAGGACCAACTGTCGGTGGTCGACAGCAACCTGTCCCAGGTCTACCTGCAAGGTGCCGAGTACACCGCCTTCGGTGAACCCTCGGACCTGATCTTCGGCAACCTCAGCAACACCATCGGCAGCACCCTCACCTACGACTCGCTGACCCGACGTGTCATGCAGTCCAGCACCACGCGCGACCTCGCCGGCCCCGCCGACTTGTCGAAGATCAGCTACACCTACGACCCGGCCGGCAACATCACCCGGATCACCGACAAGCAAGACGACGCCACAATCACCGACAACCAGTGCTTCACCTACGACTGGGCCCGCCGCATGACCGAGGCCTGGACCTCGGGCGACAACTGCGCCACCAAGCCCGTCAACGGCGCCGGCACCCCCAACCTCGGCACCGTCGACCCGTACTGGACCAGCTGGACCTTCACCGACACCGGCCAGCGCGCCACCGAAAAGCAGCACAAGGCCGGACCCGTCACCGCGGACACCACCCGCACCCACACCCACCCCACCGGCACGACGGCCGGCCACGAACTCCAAAAGGTCACCTCAACCGGCGGCACCACCGGAACCGACGCCTACGCGTACGACGCCACCGGCAACATGACCACCAAGAACCCAGCCGTGGGCGCCACCCAGACCATGACCTGGAACGACGAAGGGAAACTCGCCACCTCCACGGTCTCCGGCGCCACCACCTCATTCCTCTACGACCCGGCCGGCACCCGGATCCTCAAGCGCGAACCGGCCACCACCACGCTCTACCTTCCCGGCGGCCAGGAACTCATCCTGACCAAGGCCACCAATGCCGTCACCGGGAACCGGTACTACTCCTTCCCCGGCGGCAGCGCGATCCGCTCCAGCAGCGACGGCCGTGTCCGCTTTCTCATCGCCGACCACCACGGCACCAACACCCTCTCCATCAGCGCCGCCACCCTCACCTACAACCGCCGCAAATCCCTCCCCTACGGCGCCCAGCGCGGCGCCACCCCCGCCTTCTGGCCCGGACAGAAGGGATTCATCGGCGGCGACACCGACACCACCACCGGCTTCACCCACATCGGCGCCCGCGAATACGACCCGGCCACCGGCCAATTCATCAGCGTCGACCCCCTCCTCAGCCTCGACCAGCCCCAATCCCTCAACGGATACAACTACGCCAACAACAACCCCATCTCACAAAGCGACCCCAGCGGCCTCAAAAGCGAAGAATGCGGCAAGCTCTACAACTGTCCCGGCTCATCCGGGGGAACGATCACCCATAACAACACAGACACCATCACGCCAATCAGCACCATCTCCGGGGACCAGTCACGCGACAACAATAGGGGCTACACCACGTCCGGCGTAACCCACGACGGTCCGCCGACCGTCACCGCCCCCGACGGAACTGTCTACGTGTTCCCGTCGGTCAACACCGAAGAATTCACCGCTCTCTTCAGCGCTTCCTACCGCCACGAAACATCATTCTGGGGAACTTCTGGCGACCCCGCACAAGAGTGGTCCACCATGATCGGCGCCCTCCTCGGGGCGTGTCAGAAAATGGTCAAGCGCGGCTGCGACCCCGCCATCTTCGTACTCGGCAACGGGAAATCCGTAGTCGAGATGTATGGCATGTCTGAAGGTGGAGGAATAAAAAGCCGAACCAGGAAGGGCAAGGTAGGGGGCGGGGATGATTCGACCGACTTCTACACCGTTCAAGGAGCAGATGACGCAGCTCGCCTCAATTCCGGCGGGCAGCCGTTCCCTACCGAACCCGATAGGGCCCACTTCGGCCCGGGTGTATATTCGTGGGGAAGTCACGCCGAGGCCGTTTCATACGCAGCAAATAAGCCCGGTGCACAGATCATGAAGTTTTCGGTTCGAAACAAAGATCTAGCAGGATTCCCCCAAGCACACCTTGGCGGCATGTCAGACGATGCCGCGACAGAGTTCATGGGCAGGTACAGTCTTCTGTGGGATGGTGACGCAAGCCATGGACTCAGTTACATATCTAGGCCAACGGCTCGCGGCACGGAGCATTTCTTCTCGTCGGACGTTTTCCACCTCTTGAGATTTGGCTGATTATGCAGTTCAGCACGCACGTCTACAAAATTCTTAAGTCATCTTGGGGGATCAGGATCTCCATCACAGCGGGGGTACAGTTCGAAACAGGCCAAGAGAAAGAACGAGTGGCAGCGGGGTATCCTGTTTGGCTCAGATTTACGGACTCGGCTTCAGATTTGCCCCCTGCCTACAAGGAAGAAGCAACCAAAGGACTATCAATGGTTGCCGCAGAGATTTCCGAGAGCATAAACGGCAGGACCGTCACGGTGACAGTCGGCGAAGTCTCGTACGTCGAATCAGACTTTCAGATCGATGGCATTTCGGTAGCCATGTGTCGGTGGGCTGAAGATATGTTCGAGATTCATGGGCGGCAGATCATCGCGTCATTCGATCGCGAAGCAAATCGATACCACTTCGAATGGCACTGAAATAGAAACACGGATGCCCCGCCAGCTCCGGGGCATCCGTGTTACTTACCACTGACATTGAAAGCCTATGGTGACAAACGGCGTCGGCGGTGGTACGTCATCTACGGGTGTTACAGAAGTCTGCGTACGTCTGGAACGCCGATTGGCGTTGGGGCAAAAGAGAGCCCATCTCGGATCCGTGGCGGGCGTCCGCCCTCGACCGGGCGTCCACCGCCGCCGTCATCGCCCTGCCCACCCGGGCGGGCCACTGCCTGAGCGGCCAGCCGGATCGCGGCCATGGTGGCAGTGTGACGCTGCTGGCGGCCTCGTAGGGGGCGAGGCCGGGTGAAGTGACCCCCGAAATTCCGACACCTGGACGCTGGATGTTTGGTCATCCAGGGGAAGTGATCCAAGGTGGCAAAGCGGAAGAACTACCCCGAAGAGTTCAAGCGGGACGCGGTGGACCTCGTGCGTTCCTCGCCGGACCGATCCCTCACCGACATCGCCCACGGCCTGGGCATCCATCTGGAGACCCTGCGCAAGTGGGTTCGCGACGACCGGACCCGTATCCAGGCCGCGGACGGCGGGGGTGACGCCGGCGTGACCCCTGACGAGAAGGAAGAGCTCAAGCGCCTGCGGCGGGAGAACGTCCGACTGAAGGAGGACAACGAGATCCTCCGGAAGGCCGCCGCCTATTTCGCGCGGGAGACGACACGGTGATCCGCTTCCGTTTCGTCGACGAGCACCGGAACGGGCGTTGTCAGGTTGAGTGATTCTCGGGGGCATCTTCTGGTTCGGGACGTGTCTGGCCGTGGTAGTGGTGTCTGTTTCAGGTGGCCGCGGGCAGGCCTGCGGTGCCGGTGATCTGGTCCCAGATGGCGAAGCGGGTGATCATTTCGGTGCGGTAGCCGGTGGCGGTGAGGAGGTGGCGTCGGGGTCTGAAGTGGGGTGAGATGCCGCTGAACGCGGCCAGGAACCGTTGGGCTGCGCCGACGGAACGGAACCCCTTCATCGCGCGTTCCCGCTGCCTCGTCGGCTGATGTGAGTTCTCGGCCCGGTTGTTGAGTCCCTTGTGGATCCTGCTGGCCAAATGTCGTGTCCTGCGGTGAGGGCGGGCGGTTGGCATGGTGGTGGCCGGTTCTGTCGTTCCCGGCTGGTGGGGTGGGAGTCATGTCGTTGCTGCCGGAGCAGTGGCCCGAGGTCCCTGAGGTGACGGTGCGGGTCGCGCGGGCGGTGGCTGGTCGTGGGGCGCCGCCGTTGGCTATGCGGGTGCGGGATGAGCTGGGCGGGCTGTTCGCGGATGCCGAGTTCGCCGGGGCGTTCGGTCTGCGGGGCCGGCGGGGCTGGTCGCCGGGGCGGCTGGCGATGGTGACGGTGCTGCAGATGGCGGAGAACCTGACCGACCGCGCCGCCGCCCACCGGGTCCGGTTCGACCTGTCGTGGAAGTACTGCCTTGGCCTGGAGTTGGAGGACGTCGGCTTCGATGCCTCGGTGCTCTCGGAGTTCCGCACCCGGGTGGTCGAGCACGGCCTGGAGGAGCGGGTACTGGATCTGCTGCTGGCGGCATTGAAGGGCAAGGGCCTGGTCAAGGCTGGGGGTAAGCAGCGGACCGACTCCACCCACGTACTGGCGGCGGTGCGGGACCTGAACCGCCTCGAGCTGTGCGGGGAGTCGGTGCGGGCCGCGCTGGAGGCGCTGTCCGCCGCGGCCCCGCACTGGGTGGCGCAGGCCGTGGACGTCCGTGGGTGGAACCGCCGCTACGGGCGGCGCATCGACGAGAGCTGGCGTCCCGCCAGCTCCAAAGCCAAGCGGGACGAACTCGTACTGGACTACGGCCGTGACGCGGTGGCCCTGCTGCGGGCGGTCCACAACCCTCACTCGCCCCTGTGGCTGCGCGAGCTGCCCGCGGTCCAGGTCCTGCGCCGGATCACTGTGCAGAACTACCTGGTCACCACCGGCGGCGACGGGCGGGAGGTGGTCAAGCGGCGGGAGGCGGACAAGGAGGGTCTCCCGCCCGGCAGACTGCGCCTGGCCTCGCCCTACGACCTCGACGCCCGCAACGGCACCAAGAACGCCCTACACTGGACCGGGTACAAACTGCACATCAGCGAGGTCTGCCAGCGGCCCCGGCCCGGCGGAGGGACCCCGCGGCCGGGACGCCGGGCGCGTCCGGACATCCCGAACGTGATCACACATGTCGCGACCACGGACGCGACCGTGCCCGATGTGAAGCTGGTCGAGCCCGTCCACCGGGCCCTCGCCGACCGGGGCCTGCTGCCCGCCGAGCACTACCTCGACTCCGGCTACGCAAGCGCGGAACTCCTCGCCGGGGCCCGGGCCGCCTTCGGGATCACCCTGGTCGCACCGCTCCTGGCGGGCACCTCCCGCCAGGACCGGGAGAACGCCGGTTACCAGCGCGAAGCCTTCACCATCGACTGGGACGCCGAGCAAGCCACCTGCCCCCAGGGCGCCACCAGCAGGTTCTGGAGCCCGGCCCGGCAACACGGCCGCGAAGGGATCGCGGTCCGCTTCGACGAGGCCGACTGCGGCCCCTGCCCGGTCAGAGCGGCATGCACCGACGCCACACGCCAGGGCCGCCAGCTCACCCTGCGCCCACGGGACCTGCAGGAACTGATCAACACGAACCACGCCGCCCAGCAGGACGCCGACTGGCAGACCACATACGCCCTGCGCGCCGGCGTCGAGGGCACCATCCGCCAGGCCACAGCCGTCACCGGTAACCGCAGGGCCCGCTATCGCGGCCTCGCGAAGACCCACCTCGAACACGTCTACTCCGCCGTCGCCCTCAACCTCATCCGCCTCGACGCCTGGTGGAACAACCAACCCCTCGACCACACCCGCACCAGTCACCTCGCGAGACTTGACCTCACCCTCACGGCCTGACTGCCCCCCACATTTGGCCAGCAGGATCCCTTGTGGGAGCGGTGGTCCACCGAGGGCATCACCATGCGGTGGGCGGCTCCGTAGGAGCGGAGCTTGTCGGTGATGATCACTCTGGGCACCGAGCGGGTCTTCTTCATCAGTTTCCGGAGGAAACGCCTGGCCGCGGCCTCGTCGCGGCGGTTCTGCAGCAGGATGTCGAGGACGTTCCCGTCCTGGTCGACGGCACGCCACAAGTACTTCTGCACCTTGTTGATCTTGACGAAGACCTCGTCCAGGTGCCATTTGTCGCCCGGCTGCGGGCGGCGCCGGCGCAGCGCGCCGGCGTAGGCGGGGCCGAACCGGCGGGTCCACTGGTGGACCGTCTCGTAAGACACCTCGACGCCCCGCTCGAGCATCAGCTCCTCGACCTCACGCAGACTCAGACCGAAGCGGTGGTACAGCCACACGCAGTGGCTGATGATCTCCGGCGGGAAGCGGAAACCCCGGTACGACACCGTCTCCACGAGCAGCCCCTCCAGCAACCCCGACCAGACAGATGATCATCCCACCGAGCGACACCCCCACTCAACCTGACAACGCCCGGGCTCGACCAGCGCCAACAGCGCGGGCCGCAGTCCTGGATCCACCTCGGCTGCCCGCTTGCGACCTCCGCCAGGACGGCGGACCCGGCCCAGCGGTTCCGCCCCCGCCTCCAGCTCGTCCACGCCTTTGCGGACTGTGGTCTCGCTGACCTGGGCGGCTCGGGCGACCGCCCGGATCCCGCCGTGTCCCAGGATCCTGGCCTCAGCCCCCATCAGGAGACGGCGCTGCCGCTCGTCCAGATGAGGAAACAACACCGCGAACTTCAGGCCGAGTTGATCACTAGCCTCGCCGGATATGCGCATATCACACCAACGAGTCGAACCGCGGGAAGCAACACCTTGATTCTCTGCGAGCCCTAAGCCGTCAGGCGATATGGCACAGAGGCGTGGCGCCTGTGTGGCAGACCGCGGATGCGGGAACATGGGTGTCTGGGCCGCTCCTGGTGATGCGCTCCGGGTCTGCCGTAATGTGGTCCCCGGCCGCGACGATGACAGTGATGTCCGGCGTACCGGGGGCTCTCCAGTGACCAGATCCGGAGTCTGCACAAGCGGAAGCGGTCTGCACGCCGACGAGCACCAGAGCCGCGGTCGTCGTGGTCGCAAGAGCCCGCAGATTCTTGGTCAGCATGATCAAGTCCTTTTTCCGTGAAGCTTCATGGGAACGGCACACATGATCCTCTCCCGCTCGCGGCGGATCGCGTACGACACCACGGCGCACGGGAGTGCACGGGTAAGACGGGCCGTTGACACGTTGGCATCGGCGGTGTGTCGTCCCCGACTGATAGCCCTTCCTACAGAAGGATCGGTCCGTAACCTCCGACCTACCGGACTGGCCAAAAAGGTGGAAAGATGCCTGTAGTAAGGGTGGCTATGACGCTCATCGCGTCAAGCACAGTGGTCCTTGGCGGCGCAGCTTCAGCCGGTGCAGATCAAATCGGTGATCCGCCCGCCTCACGCATGTGCCTGATCCACAACATCGGCGATTTCAACAACCTCGCCTGCGAGAAGGTTGTGACGGCACCTTCCCTCGAGTCCGAGAACGCTGACGCGAGCGCGAACACCGCGGCCGCAGCGACCGTTTCCTCCTATCCCATCCGTAACCACACCACCGACCTCACCCTGGTATTCGTCCGGGAATCCGGCACGCTCGTGCCAGCCCCCGCCGAGAACTCCATCGCGCCGGGCGCGTCCCTCATTCGCCAGGCCGAAGACAACACCACAGCCACCACCGATGCCACGGCCGAGTACAGCTTGCAAACTGCCGTCGGCACCGACCTGGGGCACCTCACCATCACCATGGACAACGGCCGGGTCACCAGCTGCTCTACCACCGCCCCGGGTACAGCCTGCAGTTTCAATGGCGACACCACCACCATCACGCACGACGCGACCTGATCCATGCTGCCGCAGTTGACCATCTCGATGATCCAATGGGTCTGTATGGTCAACGACTCTGTCTCACAGGCATTGTCACGTTGCCGGTGGGGGTCTGGGATGATCTTCGGGTTGTCCGTCCGGCGAGGGGTGGGGTTCGTGGGTGCTGTCACCTTGTCGGTGGTGTGATCGTTTGATTGCGCGTCAGGCCGTGCGGGGGTCGTCGGCGGCTGGTTGCTCAGACCGTCGCGGGCATGCCGGCGACGCCGGTGATCTGGTCCCAGATCGCGAAGCGGACGGTCATTTCGAGGCGGTGGCGGCGGGCGGTCATGAGGTGCCGTCCGGGTCTGAAGTGGGGTGAGATCCCGGTGAACGCGGCCAGGAACCGTTGCGCCCCACCCGGGCTGCGGAACCCTTTCATCGCGCGTTCCCGCTGCCTCGTTGGCTGGTGCGAGTTCTCCGCCCGGTTGTTCAAACCCTTGTGGGAACGGTGCTCCACCGAGGGCATCACTTCCCGGTGCGCCGCCCCGTACGACTTCAGCTTGTCGGTGACGACCACCCGGGGCACCTGCCCGGTGGAGGTGAGGAGCCGACGGAAGAAACGCCTGGCCGCAGCCTTGTCACGGCGATTCTGCACCAGGATGTCGAGGACGTTCCCGTCGGCGTCCACAGCCCGCCACAAGTACTTCCGCACCCCGCCGATCTTGACGAAGACCTCGTCCAAGTGCCACTTGTCGCCGGGCTGCGGGCGCCGCCGGCGCAACGCGTTGGCGTAGACCTGGCTGAACTTCAGACACCACCGGCGGATTGTCTCGTAGGAGACGACCACGCCCCGCTCGAGCATCATCTCCTCCACCTCACGGAAGGAGAGCGGGAACCGGAAGTACAGCCACACACAGTGCGAAATGATCTCCACCGGGTAACGGTGATTCGCATACGACGGCATGCTCGACGACACGAATCAGGCCCCTCTCCGGACGGACAACCCGAAGATCATCTCACCCTGCCCGACAACGTGACAGTGCCCTCTCGCCTGACGATGCGATCCGGGGCGCCCACCGAAAGAACTACTGACGCGTCCATGCCATGCATCGCTTACGTGACAGTGCTGTCAAGTCAACCCGATTCACCCGACCGAACTACAATCACGGCCCGCCTCCCCCAATACGCACTCACAAACCACCATCATACAAAAACAACAACCGGAACAACCAAGGAGAAGCAGAATGCGCTACACACGCGCCACACTCGCAGCCGCCACAGCCCTCCTCGCAATCACCGGACTCGGATTCAGCACCACCGCACAAGCTGACAATCACGACAAAGACCACAGAAACATCTGCATCATCGAAGTTAAAGGAAACCACAATCACAACGCCTGCGGAAGCATTAAATACGGCGAAAATGCAACCACCGGAAGCGGACACTCCGTGCGCACCGGCCTCGGGAATGTGGACGGTGACCTGACTTATCAGGTCTACAATGATTTCGGTGCCCAAATCGAAATCACCTGCTTCCCTTCAATCAATTGCAAGACTCTTACGGGCAGTCAATTTATCGATACTGAACTCGGGGATGGCGGCTCAGTGACCGTGGTACTCGCAGACGGGGCTGGTACCATCGAAGCCGTCCAAAATCCGTGGACAGGCCCTGGCGGCCCCGGAACTGCTCCCCAGGCACTATTCTTGGCCCTCCCCGGCACTGGAAACAGCTGCTACTCCCAAGCCAATGGAATGAATTGCAAGAGCACTTCGGCAGCAGTATGTTTCACAAAAGCTGCCACCCGCTCCTGCCCTCCCACGTTCAGCGGGACAAATCTGCAGCGCCGAAATGGCACCACGACGAGTGAGGGCCAGGGCTAATTCATAGTCGTGTTGATCATGCTGCGGTGCAGGTCAGGGGTACTGTACTGATCTTTGATGCCGTGTTTGATGATCTGGGCAGGTTCGGTATGCCGGGTGTATGGGGACTCGAACTCGTGCGTCGTTGAGCCCAGTTGATTTGGAGCGGCGACGTTTGCAGGCGGCTGATTTATTCGAACAGGGGATGCGGCAGAGCAAGGTCGCCCAGATGCTCGGGGTGACGCCGCAGGCGGTCAGCCTGTGGCGGCGGGCCTGGGCTGAGGGCGGCCGTCGGGCCCTGCTGTCCAGGGGGCCGGGCGGCAGTTCGTATCTGAGCGCGGAGCAGGAGCGGGAGCTGGAGGGTCTTCTGCGGGCGGGGCCGACGGCGTACGGCTGGGAGGATCAGCGGTGGACCCTGGCCCGGGTCGGGGTCCTGATCGAGGAGCGGTTCAAGG
Organism: Streptomyces sp. NBC_01264; assembly: GCF_026340675.1. Taxonomy (NCBI): domain Bacteria; kingdom Bacillati; phylum Actinomycetota; class Actinomycetes; order Kitasatosporales; family Streptomycetaceae; genus Streptomyces; species Streptomyces sp. NBC_01264. The sequence goes on along the minus strand of NZ_JAPEOX010000005.1, from coordinate 98,736 downwards.
TCCGCTACGAGGTCTCCGGGGTGTGGCGGCTGTTGGACCGTCTGGGCTGGTCGTGGCAGGTGCCGAAGGTGCGGGCCGTGGAGCGTAGCGAGGAGGCGATTGCCGCATGGCGCACGGAGACGTGGCCGGCGGCCTCCCATCCGCGCAGGTCACAGCCACAGGCGGGTGGGTCTGCTTCGAGGACGAGGCCGGAGCCTGGCTGAACGGGCCCATCCGCCGCACCTGGGGCAAGGCCGGGCAGACCCCGGTGCTACGGCTGTCCGGGAAACGCAACGACAAGATCAGCATGGTCGCGTGGATCTGCTTCAAGGAGGGCACGGAGCCCCGGATGATCTATGCGGTCAAGCCGTCGGGCGGCTACACGAAGAAGGACTTCCCACGCTTCCTCGCCCTGCTCCACCGCCGGCTGGACGGCCCGGTCACCCTCGTCTGGGACAACTACTCCAGCCACATCAGCAAACACGTGAAACAGTACGCACAGCGACAGGACTGGCTCACGATCATCCAGATGCCCTCCTACGCACCCGAGCTGAACCCCGTCGAACTCCTCTGGGCGCACGCCAAGGAGAAGATCGCGAACCGGGCCTTCCGTTCGATTAGCGAACTCCACCGAGCCGTGAAGAGGGCCCTGCGCTACATCCAGCGCCACCCCGAACTCCTCATCGGATTCCTGGCCGGGACCGGCCTCGAACTCACCCCACCCGCATCAAGCCCGTAGTCAAAGATCAGTAGTCCGAGGAGGTCGAGCGGGCGGGTGAACGGGGTGTAGGAGGTCTCGCGGAGTCCGGCGGCGATGTTGTGGTGGCCGGTGTCGCGGAGGGTGTTGATCGCGAGGTTGCGCAGGGTGGCCATGTTCGCGGGTCCGTGGCCGGTGCGGATCTTGGAGGCGTCCTCGGCGAAGGTGGTGTCCCTGACGTGGTGGACGGCTTCGATGCCCCATTGGGCTCGGGCGATACGGCCGATGAGCTGGGGTGATGCCTGGGACGACGTCATGCTGGTGATGGCGTGGATGGTCTGGCGGGTGACGCGGCCGGTCTTCAGGTCGGTGTGAGGTGCCGCAGGATCTTCACGGCCTGGACGACGTGAGGGGGCACTGTCACGTTGTCGGGCAGGGTGAGATGATCTTCGGGTTGTCCGTCCGGAGAGGGGCCTGATTCGTGTCGTCGAGCATGCCGTCGTATGCGAATCACCGTTACCCGGTGGAGATCATTTCGCACTGTGTGTGGCTGTACTTCCGGTTCCCGCTCTCCTTCCGTGAGGTGGAGGAGATGATGCTCGAGCGGGGCGTGGTCGTCTCCTACGAGACAATCCGCCGGTGGTGTCTGAAGTTCGGCCAGGTCTACGCCAACGCGTTGCGCCGGCGGCGCCCGCAGCCCGGCGACAAGTGGCACTTGGACGAGGTCTTCGTCAAGATCGGCGGGGTGCGGAAGGGCGTTGTCAGGTTGAGTGGGGGTGTCGCTCGGTGGGATGATCATCTGTCTGGTCGGGGTTGCTGGAGGGGCTGCTCGTGGAGACGGTGTCGTACCGGGGTTTCCGCTTCCCGCCGGAGATCATCAGCCACTGCGTGTGGCTGTACCACCGCTTCGGTCTGAGTCTGCGTGAGGTCGAGGAGCTGATGCTCGAGCGGGGCGTCGAGGTGTCTTACGAGACGGTCCACCAGTGGACCCGCCGGTTCGGCCCCGCCTACGCCGGCGCGCTGCGCCGGCGCCGCCCGCAGCCGGGCGACAAATGGCACCTGGACGAGGTCTTCGTCAAGATCAACAAGGTGCAGAAGTACTTGTGGCGTGCCGTCGACCAGGACGGGAACGTCCTCGACATCCTGCTGCAGAACCGCCGCGACGAGGCCGCGGCCAGGCGTTTCCTCCGGAAACTGATGAAGAAGACCCGCTCGGTGCCCAGAGTGATCATCACCGACAAGCTCCGCTCCTACGGAGCCGCCCACCGCATGGTGATGCCCTCGGTGGACCACCGCTCCCACAAGGGACTCAACAACCGGGCCGAGAACTCACATCAGCCGACGAGGCAGCGGGAACGCGCGATGAAGGGGTTCCGTTCCGTCGGCGCAGCCCAACGGTTCCTGGCCGCGTTCAGCGGCATCTCACCCCACTTCAGACCCCGACGCCACCTCCTCACCGCCACCGGCTACCGCACCGAAATGATCACCCGCTTCGCCATCTGGGACCAGATCACCGCCACCGCAGGCCTGCCCGCGGCCACCTGAAACAGACACCACTACCACGGCCAGACACGTCCCGAACCAGAAGATGCCCCCGAGAATCACTCAACCTGACAACGCCCGAGCCCGACATGCGCGGGGACCCGATGTCGCCACTGCGATGGACGACTAAGTCCACCCGCAGACTCGCCGACCAGCTCACCAGGCAGGGCCACCGCATCTCGGCGGATACCGTCGCCGACCTGCTGCGGGAAGAGGGATTCAGCCTCCAGGCCAACGCCAAGACCCTCGAGGGCGCCCAGCATCCCGACCGGGATGCCCAGTTCCACTACATCAACGACCGGGCCAAGGAGCACGGGCCTTGACCCCTGATTTTGCACACACGAGACACTGGATCCTGAGGATCTGAGAACGGACATCTCGTGGTCATGAAGAACTACCCGCCGGAGTTCAAGGCGGACGCGGTCGCGCTGTACGAGTCGCGGCCGGAGGCGACGATAACGTCGGTCGCCGCCGATCTGGGGATCAACCCGGAGACGCTGCGGAACTGGGTCCGGGCGGCCGGAGCGAGTCGGCCCCGCGGACGCCGGACGCAGGAACCGGCCCAGCCGCCGGCCCCGCTGGAGGCAGAGAACGCAGCTCTGCGGAAGAAGGTCCGTGAGCTGGAAGAGGAACGCGAGATCCTGCGGAAAGCGGCGAAGTATTTCGCCGGGGAGACGCGCTGGTGAACCGCTTCCAGTGCGTCGCCGACCATCAGCGCCGCTACGGCGTGAAGCGGCTCTGCAGCATCCTTGGTGTCAGCCGCTCGAGCTTCTACTACTGGCGCCGGACAGCCACGGGCCGGGCCGCCCGGCAGGCAGCCGACGCGAGGCTCACCGTCCGGATACGGGCCGTGCACAAGGAATCGGACGGCACTTACGGAGCCCCGAGGATCACCGCCGAGCTCCGCGAGACGAGCGGAGAAGCGGTGAACCACAAGCGGGTCGCCAGACTCATGCGGGCGTCCGGGATCGAAGGAGTCCGGTTGCGCCGCCGGCACCGCACCACCGTCCCCGACCCGACCGCGGCCAAGGCGCCGGACCTGATCGGCCGCGACTTCACCGCCGAAATCCCGAACACGAAGTACGTCGGCGACATCACCTACCTGCCCATCGACGGCGGGAAGTTCTGCTACCTGGCGACCGTCATCGACCTCGCCTCGAGCCGGTTGGCCGGCTGGGCGATCGCCGGCCACATGCGCGCGGACCTCGTCACCGACGCCCTGGCCGCAGCGATCCGCACGCGCGGCAGCCTTGCCGGATCGATCATGCACACCGACCACGGAGCCCAGTACACGAGCAGGGCATTCGCCGAAGCCTGCAGGTCAGCAGGGGTCCGGCGAAGCATGAGCGCGGTCGGGTCCAGCGCGGACAACGCACTCGCCGAGTCCTTCAACGCGACCTTCAAACGCGAAACCCTGCAGGGACGAAAGAGCTGGCCAGACGAGTGCGAAGCCCGACTCGACGCCTTCCGATGGCTGACCCGATACAACACCCGACGCCGACACTCCCGCCTCGGACAACGATCACCGATCGCCTTCGAAAACGCCCTCCACCTCACACCAACTACGCTGACACCAGCCGCATAACCCGTGTTCAGGATTCGGGGTCAAGGCCCCAGGACCTGGTGAAGGCCAAGGTCATGCCGGTCGACGCGGCACGCTCTCTGGGCAAGCTGGCACGAGACCTAGGGTGGAGCAGCGCGGAGCAGTTGGTGTGGTGGTGGGGCGAACAGGAGCAGCTCACTGCGGCCTTCGCCGAGCGGTCGGCCGTCCGAAAGGCCGCCAAAGCGCCTGCTGCAAAGCGGCCGGAGCGTGTGGCAGCCGTACCCGGGCAGGCACACCCGGGCGACGACACCAGCGAAGCAGAGGGCCTGACGCCGCCCAAGCTCACGATGTTCCCGTACACGGACGGTGCCGAAGCGGCCGGTCACTTGATCCGCAAGATGCCGTCGACGGAGTTCGCCAAGATGCTTGCCGTACTGAACAGGCACGCTGAGAGCCAAGAGGCCGTTCCGGCAGGCTGACCAAAGTTCCACGAGAAGACCCCCGTACGCCACTGCGTACGGGGGTCTTCTCGTGGTGCGGGCCTTCGACTTCGGGCTGGGGCGTCAGGTGCTGTGCACTCCGAGGAGGACAACCAGGCCCACGACCATGCCGACGAGTGCGATGTAGAGGGTCGGGACGATGCCGGCGCAAGCGGCGCCGCGGCGGAGCCGGTCGGTCCAGTGGGACGCGGTCGAGTGGGGAAGGGCGGGCGGAGATGACTCCGGCCAGGAGCGCCAGGAGGAAACCGATGCCGCACAGCAGGGCTATGAGCGCCCAAGGGCACTGTCACATTATGAAAAATGTCGTGCACACGGCATGCCTACGCCACGCGTCGATAACGTGACAGTGCCGCCCGGCGCCGGTGTGCCGCACTTCGTGCGTGAGGCACACCGGCGCCGGGGCGTGGGCTACGAGACGCGGTAGCGCGGGTCCGCCGTTCCGTCGCCGATCTCGCTGCCCTGGTAGTCGGGCTCGTACGGCGGGACGGCCGTGGCCGGGTCGTCACGGAACTCCGCGAGGTCGCGGTTCACGTGCCAGGCGATCCGCTGGATCGTGCCGATCCCGTACGACATCGTGGGGTCCTCGTCGGTCAGGACCGCCATCTGGTAGAGGTCACCCGGTTCTGTGAAGATTCCGAGGCTGTGCACGCGCCAGCCGCGCGTGACGCGCTGCAGCCAGCCGTTCTTGACGTGGACCTTGACGCCCGGAGGCGCACCGAACGGGGTGCCCCAGCGCTGCGAGGGCTCGACTTCGCTCATCAGTCGCAACCCGTAGGCCTTGTTCTGCGGGGAGAGCACGGCACCGTTGACGGTGTAGACGTCGAGCTGACGCATCTCGTCGTGGGCGGTCACCTGGGTGAGGCCCCAGTTTCCCTCGGGGTCCAGGGTGGTGTCGTTCATCCCGGACCTGCGCAGCGTGTATTGGATGAACGGCGCACCGAGGCTGGTGTACAGATCGGTGGCCGCCTGGTTGTCAGACTGGGTGATCATGGACTTCAGGCTGCTCTCCTCCCACGTGGCCAGGGGTCGTTGCTCCTCCTGGGCCCGGAGCAGCGTGGCGGTCATGATGGTTACCTTCACGATGCTGGCGGCGTCGTAGTGCACGTTGGGCCGGAAGGCGCACGACAGCCCCGACTCCTTGTCCCACACGGTGAAGGAGACGGTGGACTTGCGTCCTGCGAGGGCTTTGGCGATGTCGTGGTTGAGACGGTCGGCGAGCTCTTGGTGGCCCTTGGCCGTGCAGTAGCGGGAGCTCTGTGACTGACTGGCCGACGGGGCGGATCGCGTCGTCGGTGTCGCATGGGCAGTGGCGGGGGCGAGGGCGGTGAGGGCCACGGACGAGGTCAGCAGTGCGGCCAGTGCCTTGACCGTGTGGGTGGGCGTGAACTGGGGCATGGGATGGGGGTTCCTTTGCGGCGGGGGAGAGCGGTCGGCGTCAGGTCGTGGGGCCGGAGGCGACGGCGACCGCGTAGGGCGCCCACAACCCAGATCCGACGGAGGTCTGCTCCCCGCTGTTCGCGTCCACGCGGAACACTTTGTTCTGGTTGAAGTCAGCGATGTATACGTCGCAGTCGGGGGTGACCGCCACCCCGGTGGGGAATTGCAGCCCTGTGCCCACCGTGCTCTGGGCCCCGCCCCCGCTCGGAACACGGCGTACCGCGGAGTTGTAGGGGTCCGCCACCAGGAGGTCGCCATCGGGACAAACCGCCACACCACCGGGGTCGGCAAGTCCGGTGACCGGGACAGTGGCTACAGGGCCGCCACCTGGCGGGATCTTGACGACGCGGTTGTTGTACGGGTCGTTGGCGTAGACGTTGCCGGCCTGGTCGAGGGCGACAGAGGTAGGATTGCTCAGACCTCCCACGACGACCGTCTGCTTGCCGCCGGGCGCTACTTTCACCACTCGGCCGTGGCCGGTGTCGGCGATGAAGACGTTGCCCGAACCGTCGACGGCGACGCCATAGGGGTACTCCAGTCCGCTGCCCACGGTTGTGGTACGGCGGCCGTCCTGGGACCTTTTGATCACGCGGTTGTGTCGGCTATCGGCGATGTAGAGGTTGTGTTGGCTGTCGAGAGCCACCCCGTAGGGGAGGTCGAGGTCCCGGCCGCCCACCGCGTGCTCGTGGGTCCCGTCGGGGTCCACCGCGAGTACGCGGTCGTTGAACGTGTCGGCGATGAAGACAGACGAAGCTCCGGCCCCGGGCTGTTCGGATGTGTGCCCCGCCGATTCCATGGTGGCGGCATGCGCGGGCACGGTGCCCACCGCCAGGGCGAGCGCAGCTACCACCATCGAGGCCCGTACTCGGGTCTTTCGGCGACGGCGGAGTGCCGTCTCGAACTGGACACCTTGCTCCATCACTTGGCTCCCTCCGGGCCGCAGGCACCTGCGTACCAGGGCGGCCGCATCCCAGGGGCACCACCGCGGAAGGGTGCTTCGGCGCCCGGACCGCCCCGTCCGGGACCGCCCGGCACAGGATGCGACGCCACCCCCGCCGGGCAACCGCGACCCGCCGAAGGACTCCAGTGGGAAGAGCAGGACGGGTTAACGAGGCACTGTCACGTTACTGACTTCGGCTTTTCAGGGTGAGGGTGGTGCGTCGAGGGTCAGGCCGGTGCCGGCTATGAAGCCGTCGAGGGTGTGGGGCCGGTATTGAAGGCGTTTGAGGCGGTTGCGGACGAGGGCTTCGAGGCGGTCGAGGGCCATGACGGCGAGGTTGGCGAGGCTGCGTTTGACGTGGGCCCATACCCACTCGACTGGGTTGAGTTCGGGTGAGTAGGCGGGCAACAGGAACACGGTCAGCCATTCACGCTCGGCGACGAAGTCGCGCATCCTGCGGGAGACGTGGGTGTTCAGCCGGTCCCAGACCAGCACGATCGGTGCCCTGACCAGCTGGTGGACTCCGTCGACGAGCGCGATGAAGTCCCGCTCGCTCATGCTGCGACGTGTTCCCTTGCCCGCGGGATGGGTCCGTAGGCGGTGACACGGCATTGTCACGTTGTCGGCGGCATGATCGTTTGATGGTGCGTCAGGGTGTGCCAGGGCCTGGACGGGGCTGGTTCAGGCCGCGGCCAGCAGGCTCGTGCTGCCGGTGACCTGGTTCCAGACGGTGAAGCGGATCATCATCTCGAAGCGGTGGCGGCCGGCGGTCATCAGATGCCGGTGGGGCCGGAAGTGGGGTGAGATCCCGGTGAACGCAGACAGGAACCTTTGCGCCCCGCCCGGGCTGCGGAATCCTTTCATCGCCCGTTCCCGCTGCCTCGTTGGCTGGTGGGAGTTCTCCGCCCGGTTGTTCAGGCCCTTGTGGGAGCGGTGCTCGACCGAGGGCATCACCTCACGGTGCGCGGCCCCGTACGAGCGGAGCTTGTCGGTGACGACCACCCGGGGCACCTGCCCGGTGGTGGTGAGGAGCCGGCGGAAGAAACGCCTGGCCGCGGCCTTGTCACGCCGGTTCTGGACCAGGATGTCCAGAACGTTGCCGTCGGCGTCGACGGCCCGCCACAAGTACTTCTGCACCCCGTTGACCTTGATAAAGACCTCGTCGAGGTGCCACTTGTCGCCGGGCTGCGGGCGCCGTCGGCGCAGCGCGTTCGCGTAGGTCTGGCCGAACTTCCGACACCAGCGGCGCACCGTCTCGTAGGAGACGACCACGCCCCGCTCGAGCATCATCTCCTCCACCTCACGGAAGGAGAGCGGGAAACGGAAGTACAGCCACACGCAGTGCGCGATGATCTCGGCCGGGTAGCGGTGATTCTTGTACGACGGCACCACAGACGACACGAGCCCCACCCCACCCCGGAAGACCCCAACCCGAAGATCATCCCAGACGCCCGGACAACGTGACAGCACCGGTACACGAGCTCGTTGCCACCGAACCAAACGACCTCATCGCCCGCTAGTGCTGTGACCGGAAAGGTTCGCCGGTTCCGCTGAGGAGTCACTTGCGTACTCTGCTGGGGCAGGAGGGTCTGTTGGTGATGGAGGAACAGTGACAGCACAGGCGGCGCAGGTGGCACGGCTACAGGTTCGGAACAACAGTGCCGAGCTGTTGGAGTTGGTCCTGGAGTGCTACGGGAGTGACCACTGGCTCCGTCCCGGTGAGACCTTTGTCGTCTGGACGGTCGGCTCCTCCGAAGGCGATCCCTGGCCGGGGACGACGCTCGGCAACGAGCCCTTCCAGGTGGACTACCGGCCAGGTTCTGTAACCGTGCATTTCAACGGCGTCCACAGTTATGTCACGGATGTCGCCGGCAACTAGATCGACTGCGGGCACCGGCGCCCGGCCGACGTCGAGACTGAGTGACCCTGGCGTCCGTGAAGGGTCAAACGGCAAGGGTTCGTTGTCGGCCGCGGGAGTCCGGCGGACGCGGCCCCCGTCCGGGCTCGGCCACTGCATCAGTTCGCAGGGCAGTCGTTTGCCTCAGGAGGCACGACTTCAAGTCGCACGGGCAACCTCTTAGAGACTTGAATGCCTCAGTTCGGGCGAAAAGCTCAGCGTGTACCGCCTCCCGTGCCCGCTGAAGCAAGTAAGGTAACTCGCATGACCGCCCCATACGACCCTTCAGACAGGGAAAAGGTAGTCGCGAAGCTGCCTCTGGCCCTGCGTCAGGAACTCAAAGTCCGTGCAGCCCAGCTCAGCGTGGGCATTCAGGACGCCGTTACCGAAGGCATCCACGCATGGCGGAGCAATCCGGATGCCGCCGTGGCCGTCGACACCACGGGCGGCCAGTCGTTCTCCACCTACCTCCCCACAGGGCTCTACGACGAGTTCAAGAAAGACTGCAAGGCCCGCTCCGTCCCCTACACCCAGGGCCTGGCCCAGTCGATCCGACTCTGGCTCGACAACCACCAGATGCCGACACTCATCCGCCCCGCACAAGTCCGCAGACTCGTCGTATGCAACCAGAAGGGCGGTGTCGGCAAGAGCGCCGTCAGCAACGGCCTTGCCCAGGCACTTGCTGAGGCCGGCGCCCGCGTATGCGTCATCGACTTCGACCCGCAGGGCCACCTCACCAGGCATCTGGGTCACACGCCCCTTGGCATCAAGGAGCCGAGCCTGGCCAAGTTCATGCTGGGCGAGGCAGAGGGAGACCTCTCAGACCTCCTCATTCCCATCGAGTACGACGCGTTCCTGGGACGTCTCTTCCTGCTCCCTGCCTGCAAGGACGCCTTTCTCCTCGATGCCAAGCTCGCCACCACCCGCAACGTCCGGGTCAAGGAGACGGCGCTGGAGAAGGCACTTGAGGAGTTGGAAAAGCAGTTCGACTACCTCGTGATCGACTGTCCTCCGAGCCTGGGCTACACGATGGACACCGCCCTGTACTACGGACGTACGCGCGACGGCGAGGACCCACAGGCTTCTGGGTTGGCCGTCATCGTCCAGGCCGAAGACACGTCCGCCGATGCCTATGACATGCTCCTGGAGCAGATCGAGGACATGGAGGACGACCTCGATGTCACGATCACTCAGCTCGGCTTCGTCGTGAACCTGTACGACTCCCGCAAGGGCTTCATCGCCACCTCGTCCCTGGAACAGTGGAGGGCCTTCGATCGGCCTCCCGTCCTCGTAGTCATCTCCGACCTGAAGGAACAGCGCGAGGCCGTCCGCCTCAAGCGCCCCCTCCTCGAGTACGCACCGGAATGCGAGCAGGCCATCTCCATGCGCGATCTCAAGAAGGCGCTGACCAAATGAGCAAGAAGGATCTTCTGGGCAGCGGCGCCTCGTTCTCCAGCGCACGCCGGCCGAGCGAGCGCAGCGAACGCGGCCGCGCCAAAGCCATGGCGCAGGGGGAGATCCCCGTGTACGAGCTAGCCAGGTTCAGGCTCGACCAGGTCTCCCCCACGCCGCTCAACCCCCGCCGGAACTTCGGTACCGCCGAAGAGCTCACCCGGTTCGGAGAAGAGCTGCGCCAGGCTCAGCTGGCGGCATGCGTCGCAGTGTCCCGGTCGGCCTACCTCGCACTGTGGCCCGACCACGAAGCTGCCATCGGGGCGGCCGAGTACGTCCTGATCAACGGGGAGCGGCGGTACCGAAGCGCCGCCCACGTAGGGCTCGAAGGCCTCGACTTTGTCGTACGTGACGAGCTGGCCCGGACTCGCGAGGACTTCATCGACCACCTCCTGGCGGAGAATCTCGAGCGTGAAGACTTCGATGTTGTCGAGCGGGCTCGCGGCGTCGCCCAGCTGGTAGCGATCTGCGCCGAGGCCAAGGAGTTCGGTTCGAAGTCTCGCGCTGCCGAGCGCCTTGGCAAGTCGCCCGCCTGGATCACACATCAGCTGGCCCTGCTGGAACTCCCAGACGAGATCCAGGCCATGCTCAGTTCGGGGGACATGCCTGAACGTGACGGGCGGGCACTGGCCCGCGCACTCAAGGACGACCCGTCCCTCAAGGCCGATGAGCTTCTCGCCCTGCTGCGGTCAACCAAGGAGAAGGAAGCTCAGGTCAAGGAAAAGCAGCACGCCATCCTGCAGGCGGCGGCCGAATCGGCGTCGGCGCCTGCCGCCCCCCACGTCGCGGTGGCTCTGCCCTCCCCCTCGCCCAGCAGCGAGCAGCCGGTCGCGGCAGGCACTTCAACCCTCGATCCTTTGACCGCGGTAAAAGGATCGGCTTCATCGCCCACGACTTCCATCAAGCAGCCCGAAGGCTCCACTGCGACCGCGACGGCTCCACGACCCCCCACAAATGAAACCCCGCCGAATGTCGTGCCGCGCCAGGCGGCAGAAGTGCAGACAGCACTCGCCGCAACTGGCGAAGTCGAGGTGCCAGCCGATGCGGAGGCGGAGGACGCCGGTTTCCTCGTCGACGTCCGAGCACTGCCCCGGGTCCCGTGGCATGACGGCGAGGCCGTAGCGCAGCTCCTCTTTCAGAAGATGGACCGGGAGCAGCTGGCAGTCCTCCTAGAGAAGCTCCTCGATGCACACACAGGAGACTGAAGCCTCCTCGTTCAGAGCGGACCTTTGACCGCGGTCAAAGGTCCGGTGGCCTCCTCCGCGCGACATCGCACTATGCCCCGAGATCCAGGGGAGCCCGTACCCCGCCATCCGCGGGGTACGGGCCTTCGTCGTTGCGGCAACATGCTCATGCATCTGTCTCAGCAAAGCGAACCTTTGACCGCGGTCAAAGGTTCCTCGTCGGTGAGCGATGTCCAAGTTGTTGACCGCGGTCAATAACTCCGCCGACCGGTGCGCCGTAGCCGTGCCGCGTCCCGCGGACGAAGCCGACCTCAGCCTGAGGCAGCACCTCGGTGCGACGGCGGCTGGCCAGACCGCCAACATCAGCCGAGTCCAGCCCCGTGCCGAACTCGAAGCCCTAGGTTTTGTCCGGCGGATCATGTGACCCCTGATCAAGCTGCGCGGGCGGATGGTCGACTGACCCGGACAACACTGCATCCCCAGCTGCCCGGAGGTGTCCGGTCAGCTGGGGCCTGCGGTGTTCACTGGCTGAGCTCCTCGCTCCCGGTACCCCCGTAGAAGTGGGTGCCCGGGTTTCGGTGTGTCAGGTGGTGCGGGTACGGACGAGGCCCACTGTCGTCACCTTCCTCTGCGGGGTGAACGCTGTTGGCGTAAAGCCAAACCCCTTCGCTGCCCCAACGCCGATCTCAGGGATCTGTTACACCTGTTGCGGATTACGAGCTGCCTGGTGCGACCGGGATCGGAAATCGCGGCGTGGAGAACAGTCATACCTGGCTGGCTTCGAGTTCAGCGATGACGACGAGCCAGCTCGTGACCGTGACGTCGTCGGGGCGGCTCTGGGCGTACGCCTCCTCAAGGATTGCCATCTGCTGTTCGTGGGAGAAGCCGGGGGGACGGGCGAAGACCGGAATGGACAGCCAGGCTTTCCGCTCTCCCAAAGTGGCGTGCTGGGCCGTGACTTCCGATTCCAGCAGCTTCAGCCCGGCGTTGGCCAAATGGCTGCTGACGATCTCGAGCGGCAGCTTGGGAGTGAGGCTGGCCGAGGGCGGGGTAGTGCCGTGGTCGCGGGCCGCGATCTGCTGGATCAGCGAGCCGAGCGAGGGACTGGTTGGCCCGGCCCGTCCATCAGGGTGGACCACTCCGGCGAAGGCCCCGCCGATGTTGAAGACGAACCGTCCGCCGGGTCGCAGGACGCGGCGGACGGCAGAGAACACGGCAGGGACGTCGGTCTTCCAGATGGCCGAGTTGCACACGACCGCGTCAACACCGTGTGCCGGTACATGCTCGGCCAGGTCCTCCGCGGGCGCGGTGACCCAGGACAGTCGGGGATCGTGGAGGGTGCGGCGGCCGACACGCTGCATGGCCAGGGCGTTGTCGAGGGAGATGACCTGGGCGTTGGGCGGGGCCAGGGCGAGGATGGCCTTGGAGGTTGCTCCCGTGCCGCCGCACAGGTCAACGATCAGGTGACTGTCGGTGAGGTGGGCCCGGGTGGCGAGGTCTCACGGTGCCGGGTGATTCCCTTAGCCCCGGCTCGGTGAGTTTTCCACCGCGGGCTCGGAGTGCTCGCTGAGGCTGCTGGCCGTGGCAGATGACGTCGCGGACTCTCGGGAGTTCCCGGGCCGGGAGTATCACCCGCCGGTCACGGCCCGAGCTCGTGAAGCGTTCGTGCCGCTTCCGGATGGCTTTGGCCGATGTCCCTGCCATGGGGGCGGTCAGGCGCTGGTGCGGCCGATCGCGGGTGGGGTCAAGGCCGCCGATAGGGTGTGGGGTTGAGAGTGAGAGGAACGGGTTCCCCCGCCGAGATGAATTCAGTACCTGCGACTACGGCACTGGCCGGCGCCAACGGCTCTGGCCGCAGGCGGCCGGTACGCTCCCGCGTTCGGCACGGAAGTCCCTCCTGCGCCAACTACGGGTGCACCCGGCCCGAGTGCAGGGCTGCGGCCCGACGCGACCGCGCCCGGCGTACCAGAGCCCTCCAGACAGGGCGTCCCGCCAGAATTCTCGCCTACGAAGCTGCGTCGCACGCCACCGTGTTGCGTGATGGCGGGTTGTCGGCCGGTGACATCGCGGAGATCTCGGGAGTGGCGGTCACGCTCGTCCGGCGTCTCCTGCGCCAGAGCCCGGAGCAGCAGCGGCCCATTCACCGCACCACCGCCGAAGCGATCCTGGGAGTACCCCTGGCCGGTCTCTCCAGACGTCGCCGCCATCCAGGGCTGGTGCCTTCGAGCCGAAGCGCCACGTGCTTGCAGGATCTTTCCGGGCGGGGCTGGCCCACCAGCTTCCTGGCGGGTGCTGTCACCTTGTTCGGCGGTCTGGGATGATCTTGGGGTTGTGGGTGTCCGGGAGGGGTGGGGTTCGTGTCGTCTGTGGTGCCGTCGTACAAGAATCACCGCTACCCGGTGGAGATCATCTCGCACTGCGTGTGGCTGTACTTCCGCTTCCCTCTCTCCTTCCGTGAGGTCGAGGAGATGATGCTCGAGCGGGGCGTGATCGTCTCCTACGAGACCATCCGCCGGTGGTGCCTGAAGTTCGGCCAGGCCTACGCCAAGGCGCTGCGCCGCAGGCGCCCACAGCCCGGCGATAAATGGCATCTCGACGAGGTCTTCATCAAGATCAACGGCGCGTCGAAGTACCTGTGGCGGGCCGTCGACCGGGACGGCAACGTCCTGGACATCCTGGTCCAGAGCCGGCGTGACAAGGCTGCGGCCAGGCGTTTCTTCCGCCGGCTCCTCACCTCCACCGGGCGGGTGCCCAGGGTGGTGGTCACCGACAAGCTGAAGTCGTACGGGGCCGCGCACCGCGAGGTGATGCCCTCGGTGGAGCACCGCTCCCATAAGGGATCCTGCTGGCCAAATGTCGTGTCCTGCGGTGAGGGCGGGCGGTTGGCATGGTGGTGGCCGGTTCTGTCGTTCCCGGCTGGTGGGGTGGGAGTCATGTCGTTGCTGCCGGAGCAGTGGCCCGAGGTCCCTGAGGTGACGGTGCGGGTCGCGCGGGCGGTGGCTGGTCGTGGGGCGCCGCCGTTGGCTATGCGGGTGCGGGATGAGCTGGGCGGGCTGTTCGCGGATGCCGAGTTCGCCGGGGCGTTCGGTCTGCGGGGCCGGCGGGGCTGGTCGCCGGGGCGGCTGGCGATGGTGACGGTGCTGCAGATGGCGGAGAACCTGACCGACCGCGCCGCCGCCCACCGGGTCCGGTTCGACCTGTCGTGGAAGTACTGCCTTGGCCTGGAGTTGGAGGACGTCGGCTTCGATGCCTCGGTGCTCTCGGAGTTCCGCACCCGGGTGGTCGAGCACGGCCTGGAGGAGCGGGTACTGGATCTGCTGCTGGCGGCATTGAAGGGCAAGGGCCTGGTCAAGGCTGGGGGTAAGCAGCGGACCGACTCCACCCACGTGCTGGCGGCGGTGCGGGACCTGAACCGCCTCGAGCTGTGCGGGGAGTCGGTGCGGGCCGCGCTGGAGGCGCTGTCCGCCGCGGCCCCGCACTGGGTGGCGCAGGCCGTGGACGTCCGTGGGTGGAACCGCCGCTACGGGCGGCGCATCGACGAGAGCTGGCGTCCCGCCAGCTCCAAAGCCAAGCGGGACGAACTCGTACTGGACTACGGCCGTGACGCGGTGGCCCTGCTGCGGGCGGTCCACAACCCTCACTCGCCCCTGTGGCTGCGCGAGCTGCCCGCGGTCCAGGTCCTGCGCCGGATCACTGTGCAGAACTACCTGGTCACCACCGGCGGCGACGGGCGGGAGGTGGTCAAGCGGCGGGAGGCGGACAAGGAGGGTCTCCCGCCCGGCAGACTGCGCCTGGCCTCGCCCTACGACCTCGACGCCCGCAACGGCACCAAGAACGCCCTACACTGGACCGGGTACAAACTGCACATCAGCGAGGTCTGCCAGCGGCCCCGGCCCGGCGGAGGGACCCCGCGGCCGGGACGCCGGGCGCGTCCGGACATCCCGAACGTGATCACACATGTCGCGACCACGGACGCGACCGTGCCCGATGTGAAGCTGGTCGAGCCCGTCCACCGGGCCCTCGCCGACCGGGGCCTGCTGCCCGCCGAGCACTACCTCGACTCCGGCTACGCAAGCGCGGAACTCCTCGCCGGGGCCCGGGCCGCCTTCGGGATCACCCTGGTCGCACCGCTCCTGGCGGGCACCTCCCGCCAGGACCGGGAGAACGCCGGTTACCAGCGCGAAGCCTTCACCATCGACTGGGACGCCGAGCAAGCCACCTGCCCCCAGGGCGCCACCAGCAGGTTCTGGAGCCCGGCCCGGCAACACGGCCGCGAAGGGATCGCGGTCCGCTTCGACGAGGCCGACTGCGGCCCCTGCCCGGTCAGAGCGGCATGCACCGACGCCACACGCCAGGGCCGCCAGCTCACCCTGCGCCCACGGGACCTGCAGGAACTGATCAACACGAACCACGCCGCCCAGCAGGACGCCGACTGGCAGACCACATACGCCCTGCGCGCCGGCGTCGAGGGCACCATCCGCCAGGCCACAGCCGTCACCGGTAACCGCAGGGCCCGCTATCGCGGCCTCGCGAAGACCCACCTCGAACACGTCTACTCCGCCGTCGCCCTCAACCTCATCCGCCTCGACGCCTGGTGGAACAACCAACCCCTCGACCACACCCGCACCAGTCACCTCGCGAGACTTGACCTCACCCTCACGGCCTGACTGCCCCCCACATTTGGCCAGCAGGATCCATAAGGGTTTGAACAACCGGGCGGAGAACTCGCACCAGCCAACGAGGCAGCGGGAACGGGCGATGAAAGGATTCCGCAGCATCGGCGGGGCGCAACGCTTCCTGGCCGCGTTCACCGGGATCTCACCCCACTTCCGAACCCACCGACATCTGATGACCGCCCGCCGCCACCGCCTCGAGATGACAGTCCGCTTCACCATCTGGGACCAGATCACCGGCGTCGCCGGCATGCCCGCGACGGTCTGAACCACGGCCCCTCCAGGCCCCGGCACACCCTGACACACCATCAAACGATCACGCCGCCGACAACGTGACAACGCCATAACGTGACAGCGCCCTCAATACCGCCATGTCCGTGATCGGCGACGCCTCGGAACGCGGCCGCCCCCACGCCTGGGGCGAGCTCCACACCTGCAGCCCTCCTGCTTCGTCGAGGCGCCCAACCTGGCCGCCCCCTGGTAGACCCCTGACCGCACTCGATTGAATCTCTGGCAGCGCTCAGCGACCAACAAATTGACTAAATGATTTAGTCATGCTGTTATCGAGGCATGCTGTATGAGACGCCTGCCCTGGATGCCGACGACCGCCGTGTCCTCGAGGAGATCGAGGTGATGCGGCAGAGCCTGCGTCATCAGTTGCGTGCCCAGCCCCGGTGGCAGGGGCAGCTGCGCCGCAACCTGACTGCTCGTGCGATCGCCGGCTCGAACACCATCGAGGGGTACGCCGCGACCGTCGACGATGTCGAGGCGCTGATGTCGGGTGAGGAGCCTTTGGACACGGAGGAACGCACGCGGGTGGAGCTCGAGGGCTACCAGCGGGCGATGACCTACATCCAGGCACTCTCGGATGCAGGACCGGACTTCCGGTACGACGCGGGGCTGCTCAACGGCCTGCACTTCATGCTGCAAGGCCACCATCTCGACAAGCGGCCGGGCCGCTGGCGCGACGGCGCGGTGTACGTGACCAGTCCCGATGACCCGCTCGTCCCCGCGTACACCGCACCCGACTCAGAGCAGGTGCCCGCCCTGACCGGCGAGCTGATCGACTGGCTCAACGACGGCGACCTGGACGCGCCCGTGCACGTACGGGCGTCCATGGCGCACCTGAACCTGGTGAACATCCATCCGTGGAAGGACGGCAACGGGCGCATGTCCCGGTCGCTGTCGACCCTGGTGTTCGCGCGGGAGGCCTTGATGCCGCCGGAGTTCTCCTCGATCGAGGAGTGGCTCGGGTACGGGCGCAATACGTACGGCTACTACAACGTGCTCCAGCAGGTCGGCGGCCCACGCTGGGAACCCGGGCGCGACACCCATCCGTGGATCCGTTTCTGCCTCGGTGCCCACCACCGCCAGGCCCAGGTCGCCCAGCGCCGTACCGACCTCCTCGCCCAGGCCTGGATCCGGCTCGGCGAGGAAGCCGAAGCCGACGGCCTGGACGAACGGGTCGTCTATGCCCTGCTTCCCGCCTTCTGGGGCTCGCGGGTACGGCGCACCGTGTACCAGCACGACGGTGAACTCTCCGACCAGCAGGCCATCCGGGATCTCCGGGACCTCGTGCGCCGGGGCTGGCTCGTTGCCCACGGTCAGACCAGGGGGCGGACCTACGGTGCCGGCCCGCGGATCGAACAGGTCCAGCAGAACGTACGCCAGTCCCTCGACCCCTATATCGACCCGTATCAGCGCCCCTAACCCGACGCCGTCAAGGTCCCACCGAGCGGATGCTCGCCCGACACTGCTGCAGGACGGCGGCGCGGGGGCAGCCCAGTTGTGCGCGGGTGCCGTGCTGCATGGCCAGTTCCAAAGTCTTGGCCCAGATCCTCTTCACGCCGGGCTCGGTCTTCCAGTAGAGCGTATCTGAAAGATCGTGTAAGTCCGTGATGTGGGAGCCTGGCCCGGGGTTCGGCCTCGGGCCTGCGGGCCAGGCGGATCGGACGAGTCATGGCAGACAAGACGGAACGTCGCCTCGGAGGTGGCGGCTGGCGACACGACGGTCGACGAGGTAGTCGAGCGGCTGCTCGAGAAGGCTGACGCCTCAGGAGCGGCCCTGCTCGGCGAGGGCGGGCTGCTCGCGGAGATCACCAAGGCCGTTCTCGAGCGGGCCCTGGAAACCGAGATGAGTGAACACCTCGGCTACGAACGTGGAGATTCCGCAGGTCACGGGTCGGGCAACTCCCGCAACGGGACCTCGCCCAAGACGGTCGTCACCGACGCCGGCGCGGTCACGCTGGCGGTGCCGCGGGACCGCAACGGCGACTTCGAACCGAGGCTGGTTCCCAAAGAACGCCCACCGCCTCGTGGGGTTCAACGACCGGATCCTCTCGCTCTACGCGTGCGGGATGAGCGTGCGCGACATCCGCTCCCACCTCGCGCAGATCTACGGGGTCGAGGTGAGCCCGGACCTGATCAGCAAGATTGAATCGCCCCGGGTTTGATGGAGACATCGAAGACCCGGAAGGATGCCGATCATGGCTGCTCCCCGTAGATACCCCGACGAGCTGCGTGAGCGTGCGACGCGTTTGGCGGTCGAGGCCCGTAAGGACCCTGCCGGCCGGGCCGGTGCGATCAAGCGGATCGCCGACAAGCTCGATGTGCACCCCGAGGCCCTGCGCGGCTGGGTCAAGCGCGCCGAGACCGACGAGGGACTCGTGCCCGGAATCACCAGCGCGGAGGCTGCCCGTATCGCGGAGCTGGAGCGGGAGGTGAAGGAGCTGCGGCGGGCGAACGCGATACTGAAGTCCGCGTCGGCTTTCTTCGCCGCGGAGCTGGACCGTCCACTGCGATGAAGGTCGCCTACATCGACCGGCACAAGAACCTGTTCGGCGTCCAGCCGATCTGCGACGTCCTCGCCGAGACGGACGCGCCGATCGCGCCGAGCACCTACTACGCAGCCGCGGGCCGTCCGCCCTCGGCCCGCAGCCTGCGCGACGAGCACCTCACCCAGGAGATACGCCGGATCCACGAGGCCAACTACAGCGTCTACGGGGCCCGCAAGGTCCACGCCGCCCTGGTCCGCGAAGGCCGTGAGGTGGCCCGCTGCACAGTCGAGCGCCTCATGCGCAAGGCCGGTCTGCGCGGGGTGATCCGGGCCAAGAGCCCGCGCACCACCCGGCCCGCTCCCGAGACCGACCGGCCCGCTGACCTGGTCGAGCGGCAGTTCACCGCCACCGCCCCCAACCAGCTGTGGGTCGCGGACATCACGTACATCAAGACGTTCTCCGGCTGGGTCTATGCCGCCTTCGTCATCGACGTCTTCTCCCGCATGGTCGTGGGCTGGCAGGTCGCCACCAGCCTCTACACCGACCTCGCCCTCGACGCCCTCGAGATGGCCATCTGGCGCCGCCGTTACACCGGCGCCGACCTCACCGGCCTCACACACCACTCCGACCGCGGCGTCCAAGGCGGATTCAACTGGTCGTCGCAACACCTCGTGATCGTGGAGGTGTGGGGTGGTTCGTCGTCAGCAGGCAGCGGACAGGGCGGTGCGTCCGAAGTTGAGGTCTCCGGGGCATCCGAAGTACCAGCGTCATGTCGAGGCGGCGTTCTGGACGGAGATCGCCAAGGGCCTTCTTGCCGAGGAGGCCGCGGCCGTCGTCGGCGTGGCGCCGGCGGTCGCGACGCGCTGGTACCGCCAGTGTGGCGGCATGCGACCGTTCGATCCGAAGCCGCCTTCGGGCAGATACCTGTCGTTTCGCGAGCGGGAAGAAAGCGCGCTTCTCAAAGCCCCGGGCAAAGGAGTGCGCGAGATCGCTCGAGATGTCGGTCGTGATCCTGGAACGATTTCCCGGGAACTGAGGCGCAACGCGGCCACGAGAGCCGGCAGGCGTGACTATCGGGCGTCCGTCACGGCAGCTGTAGTTCCGTCGTTTTCGCTGCTCAGGGGCTTGCCGGGGTGGGTGTGGGGGGTGAGGGCGGCCACCGCGATCATGAACGTTTGTGACGACGTATCAAGACGCGGTGGCCGTGGAGGCCACGGTAGCCGAGCAGGCATGGGGCGAGGCCTTCGGAAAGGCGATGAGGGCGGTCGCGGGCTGTTTCGTGCGGCGTGAGGCACGGGCGACGGCGGCGGAGCTGGTTACGGGTCTGTTGCTCGAGGTGGACACGCGGAACTGCTGGACTCTCGGGCAGGCGCTGGGACATCCAGGGCCGCACCGGTTGCAGCATCTGCTGTCCCGGGCCCGGTTCGACCATGACCTGGCCCGCAGGGAGATCGCTGGTCTGCTCGCCGGTGAACTCGCCGGGCAGGAAGTGGTGCTGGTGGTGGACGAGACGGGCGATGCGAAGTCGTCCACGGACTGCGTGGGGGCGGGCAGGCAGTACTCGGGGGCGATCGGTGGTGTGGGTCTGTGCCAGGTGGCGGTGCACTTGGCGGCGGTCACCACGACCATGAAGTTGATCCTTGACCGGGCCCTGTACCTGCCAGCGGACTGGGCCGCGGACGAGGAACGCCGCCAGGTGGCCGGGGTGCCGGCCGTCTTCGTGACGAAGCCACAGCAGGCACTGGCCATGGTCACCGACGGCTCGCCAGCGGGATCGCAGGGCGCTGGTTTGCGGGCGACGAGGTGTACTGCGGACGCGAACTGCGCCGGGGCATACGCGCACTGGGACTCGGCTACGCGGTCGGCATCCCGGCTTCGTACCAGGTAACCGACGGGGCCGGCCATCGTGGCCAGGCCCGCAAACTGATCAACAGGGTACGGCCCGGGCAGTGGATACGCCGACAGACCGGGCATGGCACCAAGGGCACCCGCGAGTACGACTGGGCCTGGCTCGACGTCCGCCCCGACGACACTCCCGACGAGAACGAGAACGAGAACGAGAACGGGACCGGGACCGGGACGAGTGTGCTGGTCGCGCGGCGACACCGCTACACCGGCGGGTGCTGTCACGTTGTTGGTGGTGTGATCGTTTGATTGCGCGTCAGGCCATGCGGGGGGGGCGCTGTCACGTTGTCGGTGGTGTGATTGTTTGATGGCGCGTCAGGGTGTGCCGAGGTCTTCCGTGGCCCGCTGCTCAGGCCGTGGCGGGCAGGCTGGCGACGCCGGTGATGTGGTTCCAGATGGTAAAGCGGACGGTCATCTCGAAGCGGTACCGGCCGGCGCTCATCAGGTGCCGGTGGGGCCGGAAGTGGGGTGAGATCCCGGTGAACGCGGACAGGAACCGCTGCGCTCCGCCGGGGCTGCGGAAGCCTTTCATCGCGCGTTCGCGTTGCCGGGTGGGCTGGTGTGAGTTCTCCGCCCGGTTGTTCAAGCCTTTGTGTGCACGGTGCTCGACCGAGGGCATCACCTCGCGGTGCGCGGCGCCGTAGGACTTGAGCTTGTCGGTGACGACCACCCGGGGCACCTGCCCGGTGGTGGTGAGGAGCCGGCGGAAGAAACGCGTGGCCGCAGCCTTGTCACGACGGCTCTGGACCAGGATGTCCAGGACGTTGCCGTCGGCGTCCACGGCCCGCCACAGGTACTTCTGCTCCCCGCGGATCTTGATGAAGACCTCGTCCAGGTGCCATTTGTCGCCCGGTTTCGGCCGCCTGCGGCGCAGGCTGTTCGCATACGCCTGCCCGAACTTCAGGCACCACCGGCGGATCGTCTCGTAGGAGACGACCACGCCCCGCTCGAGCATCATCTCCTCCACCTCCCGGTAGCTGAGGGGGAAGCGGAAGTACAGCCACACGCAGTGCGAAATGATCTCCACCGGGTAGCGGTGATTCGCGTACGACGGCACCCCAGATGACACGAACGGATCCCCTCCCCGGACGGACACCCCGAAGATCATCCCAGACCGCCACCGACAACGTGACAATGCCCTCCGGACTAGTTCGGGGTTCCGCTTCGCTCCACCCGAACGGCCTGCTCCGCAGGCCTGGGTGACCCCGTTTCACGGGGTCCGGGCCTACCGCCCGAAGGGTCTGCAGAGGCAGGATGGGCGAAGTTCAGTTATTCGGATTTCACCCCGAATTTCTGACGGGCCGCATTGACTGCCCCGGGGCTTTTGATGTTGTTGTTGATATTGATGTTGTTGAACATGGGCAGGACACCGCTCAGATTGATGGGCAGGATTGACCCGCCGCCACCGTTTCCGCCGCCATTACACTCGGGGCTTGTGTCCTGCAGAGTAACGCTGCTCGTAGCGGCGTCCTCTGCGATGGTGCCGTCTTCACTCAGCATCGCCACCCGGACGGTGTTGGTGACAGTGCCACATGCGTCGTCAGCCACCTGAACCGCCAGGATGATCTCCGCGGTCTGGCCCGGTGCCAAGGTGGCACCGTTGCAGTCCACTCCTGTCAACTCCGGAGTGAAGCTGCAGTTCGGGAAACCCGAGAAGCTTGACTGCGCGGGAATGAAGAGCTGATTCGGGCCGAGCTCATCTTGCAGCGCCGCATCCACAGAGCTCTCATTTCCGGCGTTGGTGACCCTGATCCGGTAGATGTTGCTATTGACGCCCGCATCTCCCGGCATTCCTGGACTGAATGCAGCCACCGGCTCCTTTGTGACCTGCGGCACAGCCTGGGCATTTGCAGCCCCTGCCACGAACACTTGAGCAGCTACGCAGACGCTCAAACTCGCAGCCAAAACAACGCCTCGGCGAATTTCCATAAGGATCAGGGACTCACTCTCTCGGGCGACACCTGCAGGGTTTCTCTTCCCTCAACGATCCATCACCGGTCTGGTAGTCGCCGTGCGACGGAGTTCGCTTGATTGGAGCAAAGACAGTCGTTAATATTTGAGTCGAAACTCTTTGGTTTCCTGGTTTGTTGGGTGTGTGTGGCGGGTTCGGGTGATGGGCGGCGGTTGTCGACGACCGCGCAGTGAAGCGGACTCTCATTTCGAGGCGGTACCGGCTGGCGGTCATGAGGTGTCGGTGGGGTCTGAAGTGGGGTGACTGTCTGTTTGAGTACCTCGGTGGTCACGGGGACGGCTGCTCGGGCGGCCAAACGAGGCTGAGGTGACCCCCACCGGGCCCGTGCGGCATCGGCGGTCAACTCGTGGGGCCGGCCGATCTCTTCCCAGGTCGCACCCGCTGCCCGGTCCGCGATGACCGAGACGCGCACCAGCTCGCTGGCCAAGGCTGCGATGTCGGCGGCGGCGACGCTGTGCAGCCCGGGAGCCGCGTGCTTGCTGTCGATCGCGTCGGCCAGGACCAGCTCCAGGGCCTCGCACCGGCGGCGGACCTCCCCTCCGATCTGGAACAGGGCGATCCTGGCCCGGAACGCGGCGGCAGCCGAACTCGGCCACGAAACCGTTGCCTCCAACAGGACTGAAGTTCCCCCTCTGAGCTGGACAGCCTGATACTGGGACGGACAGTCCCGGAGGAAGCAGTCCCAGGTAGTGAGCAAGAAGAGCAACACGAGCAAGCGGTACACGGCCGAGTTCAAGCGCGACGCGGTGGCCCTGGTGCACTCGTCGGGCAAGACGGTCACCGAGGTCGCCCGGGAGATTGGCGTGAGCCCCGAGGGACTGCGTAACTGGGTCAACCAGGACAAGACCGACCGCGGCCAGGGGCCGGCGGGCGCGCTGACCACGGCCGAGCGCGAGGAGCTGGCGCGCCTGCGCCGCAAGGTCCGCGAGATGGAACAGACCATCGAGGTACTGGGAAAAGCGACCGCCTTCTTCGCGAACCGCAAGACGAAGTAGACGCAGCCACGCGCTACGCGTTCGTCGACGCGGAGAAGGCCGGCCCCGAACGCCCTGACGGCTACAGTGTCTCGCTGTTGTGCCGGGCCCTGGAGATCTCCCGCTCCGGCTACTACGCCTACCTCGCCGCCCGTCCGGCCGCCGCCGTCACAGCGCGCGAGGAGGACGAGCTGGTGGCCGAGATCCGGCAGGTCCACGAGGAATCCCGTCGTGCCTACGGCGCCCCGAGGATCACCGCGGCCCTGCGCCGAAAGGGCCGGAGGGTCAACCGGAAGAAGGTCGAGCGGCTGATGCGCGAGCACGACATCCGCGGGATTACCCGCCGCAAGCGCCGAAACCTCACCAAGGCAGACCGCAGGGCGGCACCCTCCCCGGACCTGGTCGGACGCGACTTCACCGCGGCTGAGCCGGGCACGAAGCTGGTCTCGGACATCACGTACCTGCCGACGCTCGCCGGCTGGTGGTATCTGGCGACCGTCATCGACCTGGCCACTCGCGAGGTGATCGGGTACGCGATGGCCGACCACCACCGCGCCGAGCTCGTCACCGGCGCCCTGAAAATGGCCGCCGGCCGCGGCGCCCTCAAGCCGGGCTGTATCGCCCACTCGGACCGCGGATCTGAATACACATCAGGCGAATACCGCACGCTCATATGGGAGTTGAACCTGAGACAGAGCATGGGCAGAACGGGCTCATGTTACGATAACGCCGCAGCCGAAAGCTTTTTCGGATTGCTGAAAGCGGAGATCGGGACCACCGTCTGGGAGTCCCACGAGGCGGCCCGCGCCGACGTCTTCCGCTTCATCGAGGTCGAATACAACCGCACGCGGCTGCGCAAGCACCCCGTGTATGGCTACGTCACCCCACTCGAAACCAGAGCGCTGGCGACCCACGACCTCACCCCCGCAGCGTAACCACCCGCTGTCCAGGTTCAGGGGGGAACTTCAGGGGAGTCCTCTTCGATGTCGTGGCGCAGGTGGTTCAGCCGGCCCACGGTAGTGAGGTGGCGGCTTTGCACTGGAGGCAGGGGACGGTGCGGGGTTGCTGAAGGGCGTCGAGAGCCTGGTCGAGGTCGATGGGGGCGCCGGGCTGGCATCCGATGACGTGGACGAGGCGTGCGCCGGGGTGGCCGGGCCGGTGGGGCAGGTTCTGTATCGTCCACGACGGACGTGCCCCGCCGTCGCCGGCAGGGGCCGCGGGGCGGGTCGGTACGGTGCTGTAGTCGCCGCCTTCGATGGGACGAACGTGGATGGCGTCCAGCCATACGTTGTGTTCCACGGGCTCTTGACGGCCGCCGTTCCCGGCTTGCCAGAGGGTGATGGCGACGCGGTACTGCCAGCCGTCGGGTACACGGCGCCGTTCATAAAGTGAGGCCCGAAGTTCCTGGCCGTCGGGCAGGACCACGACCACCCGGGCAACGCTTGCAGGCATTGAATCCCTCCTCACCCTGGCCAGCATTCTATTCGGGGCCGCGGTTAGCCTGTCGGTATGCCGGAGCCTGTCATCGACGACCGCATGGGCGGTCTGATCCTTCTGGGTGCCGCGGACGCTCTGTGGGTCGGCTTGACGGCCAGCAGCGCCGTGCCGACGGCTTCTGGGGCGTTCACCGGCTTTCCTGCCGATGCCCGGGTCGGGTACGTCCTGCTCGGCGGCCGTGTGGTGGCGACGGTACAGACCGGCGGTCAGCGGAAGGTTCCGGAGAGCGAGGTGCGCCGGGCGGCCGCGGAACTGAACGCGGTGGAGATGGACCCCCGGGACCTGCTCCGCATCGGCCCGTTCCGCCACCTGCCGCGGCGGCAACAGACCGAGGGAACACCACTGCGATGGCGCCATCGCATCACCCAAGAACTGCGGGAGCTGGGCGATCCCGAGCGGGAAGCACGGCGCGAAGGGGGCCGGCCGTCCCATCTGGCGGGGATCGACTGGCGCCGGATGCTCGTGGAGCAGACCCCCGACCGGACGACGCGGACGTGGTGGCTGCCGCGCGCCGTGGTCAGGCTGCTGGACGGAGCCGAGCACACCGAAACCCGGTTTCTGCAAGTCCAGGCCGCGCGGGCCCGCCGGGCAAGCGAAGCCGTCCCCGAGCCGCCCTCCCAGCGGCAGGCCCGGGCCACCGACAACCGGCAGACGACGAGCCCCGACTGCCCGACCATTTCACTGCGTCCTTACACCGGGGAGTTGGAAGGTCACCTGTACTCGGTCCTCAGCAGGAAGCCTGGCATCTCCCGCAAGGTGGCCGGATGGACGTGCACCGTCTGCGGCGCTGCGCCCGCCGGCGTAATCGACCATTGCCACGAGCACGGCTACGTCCGTGCCCCGGTCTGCCAGTCCTGCAACACACTGGAACGTCCCGACCACCTGTACAGCAACGACATCCGCGTCGCCGACCGCTACACACGCCTCTTCGACACCGACACCCTCGACTGGCTGCGCCACTGGCACCGCTGCCCCGGCTGCCGTGCCCGCACCACCCTGCCCCTGCCCCACCTTGCCGCATGGACCGCCCACACCGCCTGCCGACCACTGCGCCCGACCCATCGCGGCTCGCGCGGGCGCAAGCCCTGCGGTGTGCTGCGCGTGTCCTGGACGGGCAGTCAGAACACGCCCCGGTCCTGCCTACTCACCGTCGCTGTCGACTTCTGCCCTTCCGGCGAGCACAGGGTGCTGGCACGGGTCCCCTACCGCGAAGCCGTTGAGCGGTTTGGCATCTGGCTGGCCGATACGGCCCCTGCCGTGGCCGCCGCGGCCGGCCCCGACCGCCTCGACGGCCTCCCCGCCGAGTCCCGGCCGGTCATCGCGGACACCAGCGGCGAGGGCCTGGCGCTGTTCTGAGTGGGATCTCCCG
This sequence comes from Streptomyces sp. NBC_01264, assembly GCF_026340675.1. Classification (NCBI taxonomy): domain Bacteria; kingdom Bacillati; phylum Actinomycetota; class Actinomycetes; order Kitasatosporales; family Streptomycetaceae; genus Streptomyces; species Streptomyces sp. NBC_01264. The sequence goes on along the minus strand of NZ_JAPEOX010000005.1, from coordinate 72,398 downwards.
GTCTCGTCACGGTGCCGGGTGATTCCCTTAGCCCCGGCTCGGTGAGTTTTCCACCGCGGGCTCGGAGTGCTCGCTGAGGTGCTGTCACGTTGTCCGGGTGTCTGGGATGATCTTCGGGTTGGGGTCTTCCGGGAGGGGTGGGGTTCGTGTCGTCTGTGGTGCCGTCGTCGTACGCGAATCACCGCTGCCCGGTGGAGATCATTTCGCACTGTGTGTGGCTGTACTTCCGCTTCCCGCTCTCCTTCCGTGAGGTCGAGGAGATGATGCTCGAGCGGGGTGTGATCGTCTCGTACGAGACCATCCGCCGGTGGCGCCTGAAGTTCGGCCAGGCCTACGCCAACGCCTGCGCCGGCGGCGTCCACAGCCCGGCGATAAGTGGCACCTCGACGAGGTCTTCATCAAGATCGGCGGGGTGCAGAAGTACCTGTGGCTGGCCGTGGACGCCGACGGCAACGTCCTCGACATCCTCGTCCAGAATCGCCGTGACAAGGCTGCGGCCAGGCGTTTCTTCCGCCGGCTCCTCACCTCCACCGGGCAGGTGCCCAGGGTGGTGGTCACAGACAAGCTGAAGTCGTACGGGGCCGCGCACCGGGAAGTGATGCCCTCGGTGGAGCACCGCTCCCACAAGGGTTTGAACAACCGGGCGGAGAACTCGCACCAGCCCACCAGGCAGCGGGAACGCGCGATGAAAGGCCTCCGCAGTCCGGGCGGAGCGCAGCGGTTCCTGTCCGCGTTCACCGGGATCTCACCCCACTTCCGAACCGGACGCCACCTCACGACCGCCAGTAGCCAGCGCCTCGAGATGACCGTCCGCTTCACCATCTGGAACCAGATCACCGGCGTCGCCGGCATGCCCGCCGCGGCCTGAACAACCAGCCGCCGACGGCTTCCTCACGCCCCCAGACGATCACACCACCCACAACGTGACAACGCCTTTGGAGGAGATACGGCCGAAGGGCGCCCCCGCGGGGGCGCCCTTCGGCCGTATCTCCTCCAAAGCCCTTTCGGAGCACCACGAGTCGCGCCCATCCTGCTCTGGAGGGCAGGTCGCGCGACCCCAGGGCCCTCCCCCGACACACAACATTGGAAGGAATCCATGCGCTCCCGATCACTTTTACGTTTCCGGTCTGCCCGGTCCGTCTGCTGGGCGCTGTCCGCGACGGTGATAGCCACTGCGGCAGCGCTCGGCACCGGGGTTGCGACCCCGGCCCCGAGTGTCGCCGCCACCACCGATGATGTGGTCAGCAGCCACTGGATCGGACTGGGCTACAACCAGAACCCCCAGCCGCCGAGCGGCACGAGCTGGAGCGCCGCCGACTGGAATCGGATGGTGTCCCGCACCGATTACATGAAACCGGGCGTGGTCCGGGTCATGTTCAACCTGCCCTGGTTCTGGAGCGGCACTGACGCGGGCGGCACCTACGACTTCACCAGCGCCGCCTATCTGAACGCCGAGAAGGTGATCAAGCACTATGTGGACAAGGGCGTACCGGTTGTCAGCGGGCTGTTCGGCATCGGCGACCTGACCTACACCTCCCCGAACACGGCCACCGTCCAGACGACGCTGGTCAAGCGTCTGCAGGCCGCCGGGGCCGCGCCGGCCTATTGGGTCGGTGTCAACGAGCCTAACGTCGCCAACGATTCGAAGACCCATACGTACGCCGACTGGCAGACAGCGACGACCACCCTCGCGTCCGCCTTCGCAACCGCCGGGGTGGACACCACCAGAACGGTCATCTCCGGCGCCGACAGCGCCGAGGCCGGTATCAGCTCCTACGGCGGTGACCTCGGCCGCCAGACCGCACCCGAGTGCATTTCCGGGTGCAACGCAGCCCTGGTCTGGAAGCTCGCGGCGCTCAACACGTTCACCGCGCAGATCTACGCGGACAGCCCCACCGACACGGCGATTACCTTCCAGACCTCGTCGGACGGCACAGCCTGGAAGAACCTGGCATTCGCGCCGCCAGCGCCGGTCGCCCTGGTCACCGGCAAGAACGGAGGCGGAATATGGAGCTACACGTACACCGCTTCCGGCATCACCGGCAGCAAGTACCTCCGCCTGTCCGTGGCCTCCTCGACCCTCGAGCACTCGATCGGGTCGATGCACATCGCCAACAACAACAACACGACCCTCGAGGACCCGCTCGACGATCTGACGCAGACACAGGCCGCCATGAACACCGGCACGTGGAAGGGCAACAACTCCTGGTGGCTGCGCTCTGCACAGAGCGGCCTGCTGGGAGCGAGCGAGGCCCACTTCTACGGCCAGGAGCTGTACGGCGCAGACCCGGCGTACGTCGAGCCCGTGATGAAGGAGGCGGTGTCCCAGATCCGGCTGGCGGCGCTGGGCGGTCCGGTGTTGCTGGGGGAGACAGGGATGAAGGCCCTTCAGTACCCGGACGGAAACAAGGACTACCGCTTCGCCCTTGACACGACCCAGCCGTTGCGCATGGCGGATCTGGCGGTGCAGGAAGCCCGCAGCGGCGTGGACGGAGCGGCGGCCTGGTGCCTCGACGGCTATGCCTCGACCACGTTCTGCGGGATGTGGGGGCGGGGTAACGACGACCCTGACAAGGTGTCGGCCCACTCCACGGCGCTACGGCCGTGGTTCTACACCTGGAGTCTGCTGACCCGGTACCTGCCGGCCGGGTCCACCATCCATGCGCCGGCCGAGCCGACGGGCGTGCGCGTGCTGGCTGCACAACTTCCGGGCGGAGGCTGGACGTTCGTCCTCGTCAACCGCACGTCCGTCGCACAGGCGGTGAGGCTGACCGAGCCCACCGGGTCGATCACCCTCAACAAGTACCTCTACACCGTCGGTGCCACCCCGAGCACCGACGCCAACGGCTTCCCCACAAAGGTCGGCACGCTGACGAAGGACTTCACCAACGGACACACGCTGACGGTGGGTGCCAGCTCCGTCCTGATGTTCACCACCGCGTCGTGAGCGAGCCCCCGACGACCGGGGGTGCTGTCACCTTGTTCGGCGGTCTGGGATGATCTTGGGGTTGTGGGTGTCCGGGAGGGGTGGGGTTCGTGTCGTCTGTGGTGCCGTCGTACAAGAATCACCGCTACCCGGTGGAGATCATCTCGCACTGCGTGTGGCTGTACTTCCGCTTCCCTCTCTCCTTCCGTGAGGTCGAGGAGATGATGCTCGAGCGGGGCGTGATCGTCTCCTACGAGACCATCCGCCGGTGGTGCCTGAAGTTCGGCCAGGCCTACGCCAAGGCGCTGCGCCGCAGGCGCCCACAGCCCGGCGATAAATGGCATCTCGACGAGGTCTTCATCAAGATCAACGGCGCGTCGAAGTACCTGTGGCGGGCCGTCGACCGGGACGGCAACGTCCTGGACATCCTGGTCCAGAGCCGGCGTGACAAGGCTGCGGCCAGGCGTTTCTTCCGCCGGCTCCTCACCTCCACCGGGCGGGTGCCCAGGGTGGTGGTCACCGACAAGCTGAAGTCGTACGGGGCCGCGCACCGCGAGGTGATGCCCTCGGTGGAGCACCGCTCCCATAAGGGATCCTGCTGGCCAAATGTCGTGTCCTGCGGTGAGGGCGGGCGGTTGGCATGGTGGTGGCCGGTTCTGTCGTTCCCGGCTGGTGGGGTGGGAGTCATGTCGTTGCTGCCGGAGCAGTGGCCCGAGGTCCCTGAGGTGACGGTGCGGGTCGCGCGGGCGGTGGCTGGTCGTGGGGCGCCGCCGTTGGCTATGCGGGTGCGGGATGAGCTGGGCGGGCTGTTCGCGGATGCCGAGTTCGCCGGGGCGTTCGGTCTGCGGGGCCGGCGGGGCTGGTCGCCGGGGCGGCTGGCGATGGTGACGGTGCTGCAGATGGCGGAGAACCTGACCGACCGCGCCGCCGCCCACCGGGTCCGGTTCGACCTGTCGTGGAAGTACTGCCTTGGCCTGGAGTTGGAGGACGTCGGCTTCGATGCCTCGGTGCTCTCGGAGTTCCGCACCCGGGTGGTCGAGCACGGCCTGGAGGAGCGGGTACTGGATCTGCTGCTGGCGGCATTGAAGGGCAAGGGCCTGGTCAAGGCTGGGGGTAAGCAGCGGACCGACTCCACCCACGTGCTGGCGGCGGTGCGGGACCTGAACCGCCTCGAGCTGTGCGGGGAGTCGGTGCGGGCCGCGCTGGAGGCGCTGTCCGCCGCGGCCCCGCACTGGGTGGCGCAGGCCGTGGACGTCCGTGGGTGGAACCGCCGCTACGGGCGGCGCATCGACGAGAGCTGGCGTCCCGCCAGCTCCAAAGCCAAGCGGGACGAACGGCACTGTCACGTTATCGAGGGCGTGATCGTTTGATCGCGCGTCAGGGCGTGGTGAGGTGCCAGCGGTCTGCTGTTCAGGCCGTGGCGGGCATGCCGGTGGCGCCGGCGATGTGGTTCCAGATGGTGAAGCGGACTCTCATTTCGAAGCGGTACCGGCCGGCCGTCATCAGGTGTCGGTGGGGCACTGTCACCTTGTTCAGCGGTCTGAGATGATCTTGGGGTTGTGGGTGCCTGGGGAGGGGTGGGGTTCGTGTCGTCTGCGTCGCCGTCGTACAAGAACCACCGCTACCCCGTAGAGATCATTTCCCACTGCGTGTGGCTGTACTTCCGCTTCCCGCTCTCCTTCCGTGAGGTCGAGGAGATGATGCTCGAGCGGGGCGTGACCGTCTCCCACGAGACGATCCGGCGGTGGTGTCTGAAGTTCGGGCAGGCATACGCCAACAGCCTGCGCCGACGCCGCCCGAAGCCGGGCGATAAGTGGCACCTGGACGAGGTCTTCATCAAGGTCCACGGAGTGCGGAAGTACCTGTGGCGGGCCGTGGACGCCGACGGACACGTCCTGGATATCCTGGTGCAGAACCGTCGGGACAAGGCTGCGGCCAGGCGTTTCTTCCGTCGGCTGATGAAGACGACCGGGCAGGTGCCCCGGGTGATCGTCACGGACAAGCTCCGCTCTTACGGGGCTGCGCACCGTGAGGTGATGCCCTCGGTCGAGCACCGTTCCCACAAAGGGTTGAACAACCGGGCGGAGAACTCCCACCAGCCCACCAGGCAGCGGGAACGCGCGATGAAAGGATTCCGCAGCGTCGGCGGGGCGCAACGCTTCTTGTCCGCGTTCACCGGAATCTCACCCCACTTCCGGCCCCACCGGCACCTGATGACGGCCGGCCGGTACCGCTTCGAAATGAGAGTCCGCTTCACCATCTGGAATCACATCGCCAGCGCCACCGGCATGCCCGCCACGGCCTGAACAGCAGACCGCTGGCACCTCACCACGCCCTGACGCGCGATCAAACGATCACGCCCTCGATAACGTGACAGTGCCCACGGCAGGGCACTGTCACCTTGTTCGGCGGTCTGGGATGATCTTCGGGTTGTCGGTGTCCGGTGAGGGGTGGGGTTCGTGTCGTCTGCATCGCCGTCGTACAAGAACCACCGCTACCGCGTAGAGATCATTTCGCACTGTGTGTGGCTGTATTTCCGTTTCCCGCTCTCCTTCCGTGAGGTCGAGGAGATGATGCTTGAGCGTGGCATCGTCGTCTCCCACGAGAGCATCCGGCGCTGGTGCCTGAAGTTCGGGCAGACGTACGCGAACGCGCTGCGACGGCGGCGCCCGCGGCCGGGCGATAAGTGGCATCTCGACGAGGTCTTCGTCAAGATCGGCGGGGTGCAGAGGTACTTGTGGCGTGCCGTGGATCAGGACGGCAACGTCCTCGACATCCTGATGCAGAACCGGCGTGACAAGCCGGCGGCCAGGCGTTTCTTCCGCCGGCTCCTCACCACCACCGGTCAGGTGCCCAGGGTGGTCATCACGGACAAGCTCCGCTCGTACGGGGCTGCGCATCGTGAGGTGATGCCCTTGGTGGAGCACCGTTCCCACAAGGGGTTGAACAACCGGGCGGAGAACTCCCACCAGCCCACCCGGCAGCGCGAACGGGCGATGAAAGGGTTCCGCAGCGTCGGTGGAGCGCAGCGGTTCCTGTCGGCGTTCACCGGGATCTCACCCCACTTCCGACCTCACCGGCACCTGATGACCGCCGGCCGGTACCGCTTCGAAATGAGGGTCCGCTTCACCATCTGGGGTCAGGTCACCGGCGCCGCCGGCATGCTCGCCACGGCCTGAGCGCTGGACCAGAACGGGCCCCGGCATGCCCTGACGCACCCTCAAACGATCACACCCCCGACAACGTGACAGTGCCTCTCCTCGACCTCACGGAAGGAGAGCGGGAAGCGGAAGTACAGCCAGACACAGTGGGCGATGATCTCGGCCGGGTAACGGTGGTTCTTGTACGACGGCGTCCTTGACGACACGATCGGGCCCCTCCCCAGACAGACCAACCCGAAGATCATCCCACCGCCACCGACAACGTGACGGTGCCGCGAAAAGGATGCAACAGGTCGGGGCTCCCCGGCACCGGAGGACCGGTGCCGGGAACGCGGTCAGGATCGTCGCGCCGGGCTGAGGTGGACGCTGATGTGGTACCTCGAGTTCGCCGGGTCTTCCGGGTTGAGCAGCGTGTACACCGCATACCCACTGGCGTTCCGATACTTGCCGGTTCCCCCGGTCACGGCATCCTCGGACGCCTCCGGGGGACCCTGGAGCTCGGTCCACGCACCCTGAAGGGTGATCTCGCCGTCGGGGGTGTCGAGGGTCGAGTTGCACTGCGTGACCCGCCGCGAGGCGTCCGGGGCAACCTCCAGGTAGAGGCACTGCCACCGGTCGGACCCGTAGTCCACCTCGCGGTCGCCGACGAAGCGCGTGAGGCCGCCGACTCCCCCGATCAAAGTCCCCGCCTTCGATGCCCCCGGCGGGCTCTGGAAGTGACTCGTGGGATGGGTCTCGAGTTCGAGTACGACCTCCTGTTCTCCCCGGCCCGGATCCGTCTCCGCGACCGCGATCCCCGTCATGGCGGTGGTCAGGAGCGCCGCCGCCGACATGGTTGCGGCACAGGTGGCCAGGCGGGACTTGTTCCTTGAGTTTGTGCTCATTTGCTTCCTCACGTCACAGCGGTTCGTCGATGTCGATGCTTTGGCAGTGCAGCCCCACCCGCACCCGCTGGCGCCGAGGACTAGGCTGTTCGGCAGAGGCTGAACGCAACTACGCAGATGTCCGTCACAGCGAAGCAAGCCCAGGCCCTCATCATCGGAGAGGCACATGGGCATCGTCGGGGACAGTCTGGAGCGGGCGGGACAAGCACACAGCACCCGCCCGATTCCCAAGTCGGCGGGAGCGCAGATGCGCTACCTGGTCAAGCAGCACAAGGGCTCCACCAAGCAGGTGGCCGCGCTGCTGGGGGTGTCACAGCGCACGGTCGAGCGGTACGTGAAAGACCAGATTAAGCACCCCAAGCCCGCGCTGGCCGACCGTATGGCGGCCGAGGTGCGCCGCCGCTGGCAGCCCCTGGTCCGCAAGCGGGCCCGCGCCCAGGCCGCGACGCAGACCGGGCTGACGGTCGAGACCCGGGCCCGGTTCGGGTTCACCGCGGCCCCTGGGTCCACCGACGACGGACGCATGCGCAGGATCACCCAGCACCTGCCGCCGGAGCTCGCCGGCCGGCTGCTGGCCGCCCACGACGCAGGCGCCACCGAAGCCGACCTCCAGCGACTCGCGGCCGAAGGCCTCCAAGAGGCCTACTTCCAAGACGGCGGCCGCCGCGCACAAGGGCTCCTGGTCGAGTTCACCGACATCGACTACATCGACATTGCCTACTGACTCCCCGGCCTGGCACGGCTCCGGCGGAGCTGCCCTGGCTCGAGAAATCGGCGGCACCACCACCTGATCCTGTGCGGCAGCGGCGCGGATAGAGTCGGCGCAGCCCGCGCCGATATGGCGTGCGTGGGTCAGGCCCGGTGCCCGCTTCGATCGGGGGCAGTACCGCCGGGCCGCCCCAAGCGTCCTCCCGTCACGTTCCGCCGGTCTCCTGGGACCACACGGTCGGCCCGCCGCCGCGCCACTCGATGAGCAACGGGTCGTCCAGGCGCACGGTGTCCGGGTCGAGGCCGGCCCGCCGCAGGAATTCGAGAAGGTCGGCGGGGCCGAGAGCCCGGCAGAGGACGATGCCACGCTCGAGCATCATCTCCTCGACCTCACGGAAGGAGAGCGGGAAACGGAAGTACAGCCACACACAGTGCGAAATGATCTCGGCCGGGTAGCGGTGATTCGCGTACGACGGCGTCCTCGACGACACGAACGGTCCCCTCCCCAGACGGACAGCCCGAAGATCATCCCACCCCACCACCGACAACGTGACAGTGTCGCCGAACAAGGTGACAGTGCCCTCCAAGGGACACGACCGGAAAATCCTGCCCGAAAGGCTACCGGTTGGGGAACGCGGCGATGGGGGCGCCTCCGTAGGCTGGGGTAACTTTCCACCTTGCCGGAGGCGGGCGTATGACTGAGATCGGATATAATCGCGAAATGGCGGGGGTAGTCTACGTTGCCTCTCATGGAGGGCTGCTTGCGACAAGTGGCAAAACATTCGTGCCCGCTGGGCTGAGAGTGCTGTTCTATGCCAAACCTGAGACGCGTCTGGACGGCCTCGTGGGGGCTCGGGTGCTGGAGATTCTCCACGATGTAGGACAGGAAACGTTTTTTGGGGTGAAGGATGGCTCGGTATGCGTAGACAACTACACGCTGCAGGGCTTCTCCGACCTTGACGTGAGTATTCGGACGCAGCTCGCCGGCGTGGAGGCCGAGAGTGCTTCGCACGCGCCGCGACTGTATTTTGTCGGCGGTAACCACCTGCCTGCCAGCCTGACTCAGCTGTGTTCCGCACCGCATGCATGCCGCCCGCCCCGGCATCGCTGCGATGGAATTTTCGGCACGCTGGGTTCTTTCACGGAGATCAGGATTTCTTGCTGTCGTGGCCGGCGGGGCACCCAGAAAAGTACGACGGAACTCTCCGGTGATCGGGACCCTCGGACCCTGCACAGGGATTACGCTAGGAGCCAGGCATTTAGCTGGCTCATTGTGGATGTCCGAAGGAACGCCGTAACCACTGATGAAGCAAAGCTTCATGCTGCCAAGACCTACTTCGACGAGCTCGACCCCAAGGAGCAGGCTAGAGTCCTAGCCGACTCCCCCCTTGCCGAGATTTGGTTTGAGATAGAAACCGCTCGAGATCATTGGCAAAAGGAAGGCGACTGGGGTCTCTACGTATATTACCTAGCGAGCACCGAGAAGGTACGCGCCGGAATTCGCGAGAATCCATTCCTTAAGAACATCATCGTGGCATGCAGAGACCGTTCGAAGGCGTTGTGCAGCGAGGAGGGGAAAGAGTGGTTCGCTATCCTGCCCACTCGGGATCAGCGGTGGATCACCAAAATCGCCACGGGCTCGGAGGAATGGGCCAGGGCGCAGTTTGCCAGCAAATCCCTCAACGAGGCAGGCGTCCGTGCCCTGAGTGATGCTGGACGGCTCCTCAGCGCCTATATGGCGCTGAGGAAGCTAACGCAACGAGACCGTATCATCGCAGCCTATTGCGAAAACTCGCCGGAAATGATCCGACTGGCTGCTGCTGGGCAGGAGGTTCAGGCTCGATGGTCCGATGAGAACACGAGGGATGCCGACCGCCAGGCGGAATGGGACCTGTTGCCCGCGGAGGAACGCGAAGCCCTGATCCAGCTGGTCCCAGACGTGGTGGCAGACTGGCACACACGCGAGTACCTGCGGGGGGCTCGTGCTCAGTTCCCGGACCTGTGGACCCTGACTGCCTACTGCTGGCTACTGAGCCAGCCCGAGGACCTGCAGGAGGCCGCGGCCGTCCACTCGGACTGGACCGCTCTCATGCTGCAGGCCCTGGACGTTCTGGTCCGCTGGGCAGATCATGAGCGCAGCGACGCAGACCGTCTGGCGGAGTGGAACACGTGGCCTTCGGAGGAACGCGAAGCCCTGACCGGACTCGCCCCGGACGCTGTCGTCGCCTGGAAGCTCCGTGTTGGCATCCCTTGAGCGGCACCGGTACTAGGGCCCGTTCTAGGTTCGGATCACTGTTCGGCTGAACCGGCCATCTGATCAACCTCGGGCTGGTAGACGTAATCGGGTGACGCGTGGTGATCTGACGGATTCCGAGTGGGAGTTGATCGAGCCGCACTTGCCGCTGGGTGAGCGCGGACGGCAGTGAGCCTTTTCCAACCTGCTTCTGGTGTGCGGCCGTTGGGCTAACAGCGTGGTGAAGCCCCTGGTAGATGGGTTTTCGACCAAGAGAACCGGCTCCACCAGGGGCTTCGCATGCTTGTCTACCCGTCGGGCGTCGACGTGTCCAGCTCCGCCCTCCGCTTCCTCGCGCAGCAGCTGCGGCGCCACCGCCGCGCCATCGGCTCCCGGTGGCGACGTCTGACCGCTGGCCGCCAGGCCCTGCTCACCCTCGCCCATCTGCGGATGGGACATACCTACGCCCAGCTCGCGGCCGGTTTCGGCATCGGAACCACGACGGCCTACCGGTACATCACCGAGGCGGTCAATCTCCTTGAGCTTCCCCCGGGATGCGGGATGTGGTGACAGGGGTTCAGATGGCACTGTCACGTTATCGAGGGCGTGATCGTTTGATCGCGCGTCAGGGCGTGGTGAGGTGCCAGCGGTCTGCTGTTCAGGCCGTGGCGGGCATGCCGGTGGCGCCGGCGATGTGGTTCCAGATGGTGAAGCGGACTCTCATTTCGAAGGGCACTGTCACGTTATCGAGGGCGTGATCGTTTGATCGCGCGTCAGGGCGTGGTGAGGTGCCAGCGGTCTGCTGTTCAGGCCGTGGCGGGCATGCCGGTGGCGCCGGCGATGTGGTTCCAGATGGTGAAGCGGACTCTCATTTCGAAGGGCACTGTCACGTTATCGAGGGCGTGATCGTTTGATCGCGCGTCAGGGCGTGGTGAGGTGCCAGCGGTCTGCTGTTCAGGCCGTGGCGGGCATGCCGGTGGCGCCGGCGATGTGGTTCCAGATGGTGAAGCGGACTCTCATTTCGAAGCGGTACCGGCCGGCCGTCATCAGGTGTCGGTGGGGTCTGAAGTGGGGTGAGATTCCGGTGAACGCGGACAAGAAGCGTTGCGCCCCGCCGACGGTGCGGAATCCTTTCATCGCGCGTTCCCGCTGCCGGGTGGGTTGGTGGGAGTTCTCCGCCCTGTTGTTCAATCCCTTGTGGGAGCGGTGCTCGACCGAGGGCATCACCTCACGGTGCGCAGCCCCGTAGGAGCGGAGCTTGTCCGTGACGACCACCCGGGGCACCTGCCCGGTCGTGGTGAGGAGTCTGCGGAAGAAACGCCTGGCCGCGGCCTTGTCGAGCCGGTTCTGCACCAGGATGTCGAGCACGTTGCCGTCGGCGTCGACGGCACGCCACAAGTACCTCTGCACCCCGCGGATCTTGATGAAGACCTCGTCCAGGTGCCACTTATCGCCCGGCCGCGGGCGGCGCCGGCGCAGGGCGTTTGCGTAGGTCTGGCCGAACTTCAGGCACCACCGGCGGATCGTCTCGTAGGAGACGGTCACACCCCGCTCGAGCATCATCTCCTCCACCTCACGGACAGGGCTTGATCAAGTTCCGTGGGTGTCCGGATCGTGGGTGATGCCCAGGATGCCGAGTGCTCGTTGCGGTTCGTGGCGGATGGCTCGGGTGGTCTTGGCGATGTTGGCGGCGCCGAGGGTTTTCAGGGCGCCGATGGCGAGGTTGCGGAGAGTTGCCATCGCGCGGGGTGCGGTTCGGGTGTGGACGGTGGAGGCGTCCTCGGCGAAAGTGACGTCCCTGGTGTGGTGCGAGGAGTTCTCGATGCCCCAGTGCCCGCGGATTGCGGCGGCCAGGTCGGCTGGGGTGGCTTGGTGGGCGTCGAGGCTGGTGACGGCGTAGACGCTCTCCCGGGTCTCGCGCTGGCCGGTCTGCTTGCGGCGCCGGTGGATGCGGATGGCCAGGCGGGCGTGGGGAAAAGCGATCCCGCCGAGTTGGTCGGGGACGGCGCAGGTCTTGACCGAGCGGGACTCGCGCCTGCCGTGCCCGGTGGCGGAGGCGGTGTGCTGGATGGAGATGTCCCGCCACGGCAGGGATGCGAGCTGGCGGTGAGCCGTCGGCTGGTTGGTCTTGATCACGGCGATGTAGTGGGCCTTCTTGGTCTCGACCAGCCAGGTGATGTTCGCTCGGACCGAGTGGAGGGCGTCGAAGGTGACGACGGTGCCGGCCAGGTCCAGCGGTGTCAGAAGCGGTTGGAAGTGTGTGGTCTCGTTCGTCTTCGCGCCGACCTCCACCTGGGCGATGGTGACGACGGTGCCGTGTGTGACCGCGGAGAGCAGGTGTCGGCGCTTCGCGGTGAGACGGGCTGATCCCTTGAGTGCTTTGCCGTCGACAGCGATCACACGCAGCCGCTCCGACGCCGAGGGTGGTGTCCGGGTGGGCTCGGTGGCAGCACGGTGCCGGTCGGCCAGGTAGGCGCCCACCGCCCGGTCCAGCACATCGCCGTCGACAGCCCCCAGCACGCGACCGATCGTGGCCGGCGACGGGGCGCGCCGCCATCCGAGCAGGTGACGGCGGATACCGATCACTGTCAGGAGTGTGTCCGAGGCGCGCTGGCCCCACTCGGCGAGCTCGTCGATGCTCCTGGCTCCCGAGACGACCGCGCAGGCACACACCAGCAGGACCGCGGTCAGTGAGTACCAGCGGCCCCGCAGTGAGCGCGGATCGGGCACTGCATCGAAGTAGGGGCGCAGATCAGCGACCCGGTCAGCGTCCAGCGGACCCAGCCTCACAAGCACGGCCGGGACGGGAGAAGATATGGCAGCAGGCACGGGCCACCTCATGATCAACGGGCGTAGACACCCAAATGATCACGAAGCCCGCGCCTGCTCCTCTAACCACCCCAACCCGTCACAACACCGACCGGCTCGCACGACCCCGGAACTTGCAACCGCCCTGCCTCACGGAAGGAGAGCGGGAAGCGGAAGTACAGCCACACACAGTGGGAAATGATCTCTGTCGGGTAGCGGTGGTTCTTGTACGAAGGCGACGCAGACGACACGAACCCCACCCCTCACGGACACCCACAACCCCAAGATCATCCCAGACCGCCCGAACAAGGTGACAGTGAGCCTTTTCCAACCTGTTGGTCGAGCTGGGTAGTTGGGCTGACAGACAGGTGAAGCCCCTGGTAGATGGGTTTTCGACCAAGAAATCCGTCTCCATCAGGGGCTTCGTGTGCTTGTCTACCCGTCGGGCGTCGACGTGTCCAGCTCGGTCCTTCGCTTCCTCGCTGCCCGCCTGAGGGAACACCGCCGCGCTCTTGGCACCCGGTGGCGGCGCCTGAGCGCGGGCCGACAGGCCTTGCTCACCCTCGCCCACCTCCGCAACGGACATCCGTATGCCCAGCTCGCGGCTGGTTTCGGGGTCGGCACGACCACCGCATTCCGTTACATCGCCGAGGCGGTCGAGGTCCTGTCGGCCCTGGCTCCGATGCTGGCCGAGGTGGTCAGGGCGGCGTCGATGAAGGCGTTCGTGCTGTTGGACGGGACGCTGCTGCCGATCGACCGGATCGCTGCCGACCGGCCCTTCTACTCGGGCAAACACAAGAAGCACGGGATGAACGTGCAGGTCATCGCGGATCCATTCGGCCGACTCCTGTGGGCCTCACCCGCTCTTCCCGGGGCCGTGCATGATGTCCGCGCGGCCCGCGGGCACGGCATCATCGACGCGTTGACCGGGGCCGGCATTCCCTGCTGGGCCGACAAGGCCTACCAGGGTTCCAAGGGCACCGTCCGTGTTCCGTACCGTGGTCGCTGGGAGACACTTTCCGCAGGTCAGCAGGCTGCTAACCGATCCCATGCACGCATCCGGGCTCTCGTGGAACAGGCCATCGCCACCCTCAAGTCCTGGCGCCTCCTACGCAAGCTCCGCTGCTCGACCACCCGCATCACCAGCCTCGTCCAAGCTGTCCTCACCCTGCATCTGGCCAGCTCAGGCTGAGGTTGGAAAAGGCTCAGTTACGGCAGCCGTAGATCTGGTGTTCTCGCAGGTCATGGTGGCCGCGGGGTCCGGTTGTGGGCGTGGGTGCGGCCACCGTGATCATGAAGCTTTGTGACGAGACATCATGAGACGGTGGCCGCGACGGCGCGGATAGCCGTGCAGGAGTGGGCGGGTGTCTTCGGGGCTGCGATGGGCGCCATCGCGGACTGCTTCAAGCGGCGTGAACCCCGTCAGGCCGCGGCCGAGCTGACGTCGGGCCTGTTGATGGAGCTGGAGACCCGCAATTGCTGGACCTTGGCCGAAGCTGTGGGTCACCGGAGCCCGGACCGGTTCCAGCACCTGCTGGCGCGGGCGAAGTTCGACCACGAGGCGGCCCGCAGGAAGATCGCCGAGCAGGTCGCCGTGCACCTTGCCGGTCAGGAGATCGTGTTGGTCGCGGACGAGACCGGCGACGAGAAGGCGTCCGAGTACGCGGTCGGAGCGGCCCACCAGTACTCCGGGGCGATCGGCGGCACGGCGAAGTGCCAGGTCGCGGTACACCTCGTAGCGGTGACCGCGAGGATACGCGTGATGATCGACCGGAAACTCTACCTGCCCCAGGGCTGGGCGGCCGACGACGAGCGCCGCGAACTCGCCGGGGTCCCTGATGAGCTGGAGTTCTCGACGAAGCCGGACCAGGCCGTCGCCATGGTGCGCGACGCCCTCGACGCCGGCGTCCGGGCCGACTGGTTCGCCGGTGACGAGGTCTACTCAAGCCGGGCACTGAGGCACAGCATGCGCGAGATGGGGCTGGGCTATACGGTCGCGGTCAAGCAGAACCAGAAGGTCACCTTGCGCTCCGGTCTGCGCATCGAGGCCCGGAAGACGATCAACACACTCACCTCCGGGAACTGGATGCGCATGGCCACCGGCCAGGGCGGAAAGGGGACCCGCGAGTACTACTGGTCCATGATCGACATATGCCCGGACGACACCCCGGAAGGACACGAGCCCGGGACGTCCGCACTGATCGCTCGCAGGCATCGCTACACCCACGAGACATCGTTCTACCTCTGCCACCACCCACAGCCTTTCACCCTCGCGAAGCTGATCGAGGTGATCTGCCGCCGCTGGGGCGTCGAGGAAGCGTTTCAGCTGGGGAAGTCCTTCGTCGGCCTCGACCAGGGCCAGGTGACCTGCTGGAACTCATGGCACCGCTGGTCACTGTTCTCCATGATCGCCTCGATCGTCCTCACACTGACCCAGACCGCCACCACGGCCCGCACCGCACCCGACTGGCCCCCCGACCTCGCCCCGGTCTCCTGCCCCGAACTCCTCAAGCTGCTACGCACCTCAGCCCTGCCACGCCCGGCCCGCGACAACGAGCACGTAGTGTTCTGGTCCGCCTGGCGACTCCACCATCAAGCTGTCGCCCAAGCCTGCCACCGACAACGCCACCACCGCCACGACCAACCCTGACCAGGGGCAACGCCACGGCAGCACGATCTACGGCTGCCGTGTCAGTGCCCGACTATGAATTAGCCCGGTGAATTGGGTGCGCCAACTTACCAACAGGTCACAATGCCCCAACGGTTCACAACCCCACGGGGGCAATCCTCGTAAATTTCCGTACTGAAACCAAAAGCGTCGACCGCTTCCTTAACCCTAGAATGCTCCTGACTTCCCTTGCTCTGACTGGAGAGCGGACCAAGGAAAGAGATAACTCGCGCATTCAGTGGGACGCCATTAAATAGACTATGTAGATTGACATTAACAATTCCACCCCACCCGTGATATCCTCGCATGTCACTGTAGGAGCCATCCGGCTGCCTATTCCATAGGGCGACGATGCTGACGCAGTCCCCCATGCCGTCTTTCCCGGTGTCAATTAGATGCTGGTGCGCCGGCAGGTCTTGCGCAAATCCATTTATGTCCTGCATGCGGAGTTCCATCAAGGAGTCCTTTGGTTGAGATGCTTCAGTCAGCTAAGGCTGGATGGGGATCGTACTCACCGACCCCCTGGGATGGTGTCAATCATGGGATCGGCAACTGTTCACGCCAATCCTGAACGGGAAGCGGAATAACGAACGTTTCTGCCTCTACAGGCCGTGATCATGCACGTTGGTGCGCCTGGGGGCACCGTCACGTTGTCGGTGGCGGTGGGATGATCTTCGGGTTGGTCTGTCTGGGGAGGGGCCCGATCGTGTCGCCTGTGACGCCGTCGTATGCGAACCACCGTTACCCGGTGGAGATCATTTCCCACTGTGTGTGGCTGTATTTCCGTTTCCCGCTCTCCTTCCGTGAGGTGGAGGAGCTGATGCTCGAGCGCGGCATTGTCGTCTCGTACGAGACGGTCCGCCGGTGGTGTCTGAAGTTCGGGCAGGCGTATGCGAACGCTCTGCGCCGGCGACGGCCGAGGCCGGGTGACAAATGGCCTTACGTTGTTGGACGGGTTGATCGAGCCATTCGTAGGGTTGGGTCGCCCAGGGGTGCTGGGTGTGGCTGACAAATGGCTGCCGTCTGTGGCTTCAGATGCTTTGCCGCCCGGCATCCCACGACGACCGGGCCGCTGATTGGGAAGTGCGAACAAGTCGCTGCGTAAGGCAATGCCGGCGAGGTCGTCCGTGGCACATACCTGCAGACACGACCTCATGGAGCGCGATGAGCCGGATATGGGCGGGAACCGATTGCGGCAAGACCGGGGATGTACACATGATTGTGTGAGTTGGTGATGGTTAGGTCTGGATGGTCTGGTTCCTTCCTCATCAGGGAGTAACAGGCTGTGACGATCATGCGGGTAGATGAGCAGGGCGACGGGCGGGATGTGGAGGGTAGGGAGGCGGCGGCTGGGCGGTTGGCCAGGGTGCTGTCGCCGGAGACGATTGACGGGCTGGTTGTGGACGCCATGGAGTCCGGGATGGGTCTGGACGGGGCCGGCGGTCTGTTGGGGCAGATGATGAAGGCGGTGCTGGAGCGGGCTCTGCAGGTCGAGATGGCCGATCATCTGGGCTACGAGGCCGGGGACCGGGCGGGTCGCGGGTCGGGGAACCACCGCAACGGTGTGTATCCGAAGACGGTGACCACGACGGCCGGTCCGGTCACGGTGGACGTACCGAGGGACCGCAACAGCTGAGGTGCCCCGAAGTTCTCGGACAGGGGCCCAATAGGGTTGTCCTGTCAAGGGAATGAGGAAGCACGAAGTGGCACCGCCCAGCAAGTACACCCCGGAGTTCCGCGAGGAAGCAGTCCAGATCGCGCTCCGCTCCAGCAAGACCGTCTCGGAGACAGCCCGAGAGCTTGAATTGAACCCGGAGACACTCCGGGGCTGGGTGAAAAAGTTCCAGAAACGGCGTGAGCCGGCCGCTGACGCTGAGCTGACGGTGAGTGAACGCGCCCGGTTGAAGGAACTCGAACGCCGCATTCGCGAAGTCGAGATGGAGAACGCCTTCCTGAAAAAATGCGCGGCGTACTTCGCGAAGGATCCCCGGTAGCACGCAAGTACGAGTTCATCGAAACGATGCGACTCGACACCGCGGAGTACGTATTTTCTGTCGAGTTCATGTGTGAGCGGCTCGACGTGTCCAAGTCCGGCTACTACGACTGGCGACGCCGTCCTGATTCTGCGACGGCTCAGCGGCGCGAGGAATTGAAACTGCTCGTCAAGAAAGCCTTCGAGGTGTCCGACAGTACGTACGGATACCGGCGCATCCGCGCCCAGCTGGCGCGCTGGGGGCACGCCGCCGGCCTGGAGCTCGTGCGCCAGCTCATGCGTGAACTGGGCCTGATGCCCTGCCAGCCCCGCCCGAAGCGGTTCAGCCTGACCCAGGCTGCGGCGGGCGCAGTGCCCGACCTCGTCGGCCGGAACTTCACCGCCGACACCCCGGGTGAAAAGCTCGTCGGAGACATAACCTACATTCCGACTGGCGAGGGCTGGCTTTATCTCGCGACGGTCATCGACTGCTGCACGAAGGAAGTCATCGGGTATGCGATGGACGACCACTACCAGACGCCTTTGATATCCCGGGCCATACGCAACGCAGCCCGCAACAGGAAGCTCACCAAGGGGGCAATTTTTCACTCCGATCGCGGAAGTAACTATATGTCAGCCGAGTTCGGGAAGGCGCTGAACCGGCTCGGCCTCCGCAGATCGTCTGGGCGCACCGGGATCTGTTTCGACAACGCGATGGCCGAATCGTTCTTCGGAACTCTGAAGAACGAGCGTGTCTCACGTGTGACTTACCTGACCCTCGAGGCCGCCCGGCAGGACATCACTCGCTACATCGAATTCTGGTACAATCGCAAACGCCTTCACTCGGCTGTCGGTTACCGGCCTCCGCAGGAAGTCCACGCCGAGTATGCAAGGTTGCGAATAGCCGCGTGAAATGAACGGTCAGATCCCTGTCCGAAAAACGCGAGGCCCCTCAGGACCCCATCTGCCGGGCGCCTCACCCAGCGGAGCGGGAACCTCCCCACAGCTCCTGAACAGCCTGCTGACCAGCTGTGATGTGATACCCGACCCGCGTGACCCGCGCGGCCGACGCTACGGACTGCCCACCCTGCTCACCATCATGATCTGCGCGATGACGGGCGCCGGCCACGACTCCCTCACGGCCGTCCACGAATGGTGCCAACGCACCGCACTGAACGCCCCACACGTCCTTGACCTGTTGAAACTCCCGCGTGACCCGTTCACCGGCACACTGTGCGTCCCGGACGAGCGGACCTTCCGCGACCTGGCCGCCAAGCTGGATGCGGCCGCGCTGACCACAGCGGGCTTCGGCTTCCTGCGCCCGTTACTCAAGGCCGCCGGACCCGCTGACCACACCCCGGACGGGGTCCGTGAACGCGAACAACACCGCGTCCACCGCGCCGGCCTGGCTGAACCGGCCCGGCGACAGGCCTACGCCCTGGACGGCAAGTACCTGCGGGGCGCCCGACGGGCAGACGGAACCCAAGTGATCGTGCTGTCCGTCGTGCGCCAGGGCGACGGGGTAACGGTGGCGATGCGGGAGATCGCGGCCAAGAGCAGCGAGATCCCCGAGTTCACCCCACTGCTGCGGCAGATCCCCGCCGGTCAGCTGCGGAACGCAGTGATCACGGCGGACGCGCTCCACGCACAGAGATCCCACGCTACTGACGTCGTCGAACAGCTGGGGGCGCACTATCTGCTGACGGTGAAGAACAACCAGCGCAAGCTCGCCGACCAGCTCCGCACGCTGCCGTGGAAGGACGTTCCCGTCCTGCACTCCCAGACCGGGCGCGGACACGGCCGCGAGGAGGTCCGCCGGATCAAGGTCGTCACCGTTGACGGGCTGCTGTTCCCGCACGCGAAGCAAGTGCTGCGGATCGAGCGCAGACGCCGCCGTATCGGGGCGAAGAAGTGGAGCACCGAGACGGTCTACGCGGTCACCGATCTGCCCGCCGAGCAAGCCTCCCCCAAGGAGCTGGCCACGTGGGCCAGGGAGCACTGGACGGTAGAGAACACCGTCCACTGGAGCAGAGACTGCACCTTCAACGAGGACAAATGCCAGGTCAGGACCGGTAACGCTCCCGCCGTCCTGGCCGCGATCCGCGACCTGGTCAGAGGCGCGTTACACACCGCCGGATACGCCAACATCGCCACCGGACGCCGAGGACACACCAACCCCGAGCAAGTCCTCACCCTCTACCGAATCACGTGACGAACTCGGGCAAAGGTCAAACACTCCGGGGCCCTGGGTGTCGGTGGGGTCTGAAGTGGGGTGAGATTCCGGTGAACGCGGACAAGAAGCGTTGCGCCCCGCCGACGCTGCGGAATCCTTTCATCGCGCGTTCCCGCTGCCGGGTGGGCTGGTGGGAGTTCTCCGCCCTGTTGTTCAACCCTTTGTGGGAGCGGTGCTCGACCGAGGGCATCACCTCACGGTGCGCAGCCCCGTAGGAGCGGAGCTTGTCCGTGACGACCACCCGGGGCACCTGCCCGGTCGTGGTGAGGAGTCTGCGGAAGAAACGCCTGGCCGCGGCCTTGTCGAGCCGGTTCTGCACCAGGATGTCGAGCACGTTGCCGTCGGCGTCGACGGCACGCCACAAGTACCTCTGCACCCCGCGGATCTTGATGAAGACCTCGTCCAGGTGCCACTTATCGCCCGGCCGCGGGCGGCGCCGGCGCAGGGCGTTTGCGTAGGTCTGGCCGAACTTCAGGCACCACCGGCGGATCGTCTCGTAGGAGACGGTCACACCCCGCTCGAGCATCATCTCCTCCACCTCACGGAAGGAGAGCGGGAAGCGGAAGTACAGCCACACACAGTGGGAAATGATCTCTGTCGGGTAGCGGTGGTTCTTGTACGAAGGCGACGCAGACGACACGAACCCCACCCCTCACGGACACCCACAACCCCAAGATCATCCCAGACCGCCCGAACAAGGTGACAGTGCCGGACGAACTCGTACTGGACTACGGCCGTGACGCGGTGGCCCTGCTGCGGGCGGTCCACAACCCTCACTCGCCCCTGTGGCTGCGCGAGCTGCCCGCGGTCCAGGTCCTGCGCCGGATCACTGTGCAGAACTACCTGGTCACCACCGGCGGCGACGGGCGGGAGGTGGTCAAGCGGCGGGAGGCGGACAAGGAGGGTCTCCCGCCCGGCAGACTGCGCCTGGCCTCGCCCTACGACCTCGACGCCCGCAACGGCACCAAGAACGCCCTACACTGGACCGGGTACAAACTGCACATCAGCGAGGTCTGCCAGCGGCCCCGGCCCGGCGGAGGGACCCCGCGGCCGGGACGCCGGGCGCGTCCGGACATCCCGAACGTGATCACACATGTCGCGACCACGGACGCGACCGTGCCCGATGTGAAGCTGGTCGAGCCCGTCCACCGGGCCCTCGCCGACCGGGGCCTGCTGCCCGCCGAGCACTACCTCGACTCCGGCTACGCAAGCGCGGAACTCCTCGCCGGGGCCCGGGCCGCCTTCGGGATCACCCTGGTCGCACCGCTCCTGGCGGGCACCTCCCGCCAGGACCGGGAGAACGCCGGTTACCAGCGCGAAGCCTTCACCATCGACTGGGACGCCGAGCAAGCCACCTGCCCCCAGGGCGCCACCAGCAGGTTCTGGAGCCCGGCCCGGCAACACGGCCGCGAAGGGATCGCGGTCCGCTTCGACGAGGCCGACTGCGGCCCCTGCCCGGTCAGAGCGGCATGCACCGACGCCACACGCCAGGGCCGCCAGCTCACCCTGCGCCCACGGGACCTGCAGGAACTGATCAACACGAACCACGCCGCCCAGCAGGACGCCGACTGGCAGACCACATACGCCCTGCGCGCCGGCGTCGAGGGCACCATCCGCCAGGCCACAGCCGTCACCGGTAACCGCAGGGCCCGCTATCGCGGCCTCGCGAAGACCCACCTCGAACACGTCTACTCCGCCGTCGCCCTCAACCTCATCCGCCTCGACGCCTGGTGGAACAACCAACCCCTCGACCACACCCGCACCAGTCACCTCGCGAGACTTGACCTCACCCTCACGGCCTGACTGCCCCCCACATTTGGCCAGCAGGATCCCTTGTGGGAGCGGTGGTCCACCGAGGGCATCACCATGCGGTGGGCGGCTCCGTAGGAGCGGAGCTTGTCGGTGATGATCACCCTGGGCACCGAGCGGGTCTTCTTCATCAGTTTCCGGAGGAAACGCCTGGCCGCGGCCTCGTCGCGGCGGTTCTGCAGCAGGATGTCGAGGACGTTCCCGTCCTGGTCGACGGCACGCCACAAGTACTTCTGCACCTTGTTGATCTTGACGAAGACCTCGTCCAGGTGCCATTTGTCGCCCGGCTGCGGGCGGCGCCGGCGCAGCGCGCCGGCGTAGGCGGGGCCGAACCGGCGGGTCCACTGGTGGACCGTCTCGTGAGACACCTCGACGCCCCGCTCGAGCATCAGCTCCTCGACCTCACGCAGACTCAGACCGAAGCGGTGGTACAGCCACACGCAGTGGCTGATGATCTCCGGCGGGAAGCGGAAACCCCGGTACGACACCGTCTCCACGAGCAGCCCTCCAGCAACCCCGACCAGACAGATGATCATCCCACCGAGCGACACCCCCACTCAACCTGACAACGCCGCTTAGAGACCTCCTGAGCAGTTGAACGGCGAAGGAGGGCAGATTCTCATGGCCATAGAGGTGTTCACATTGTAAAAGCGGTACTGGAAATTGGTTGTGGCAGGCTGATTATTGGCGTCAAACCAACCGACGTTGGAAGTGTTCGCAATGAGGGGGCCGATATCTACTTGCCATTTAAGGATCAGGTTTGCGTTGACTGCTGCCTGCATGTAAGTCGTCGTATCGTTTCCATTATTAGAACTCAAGCACCAGTTCTGGTCTGGGTTATTCAGAGGCAAGTTGAAGTTGATGATGGAATTAGGTGGAGTAACATTCCAGGTCGCCGGCGGGGTAGTGGAACCAGTGACGTTAATTCCTGTGTCCGTGAGGTAATTTACGACGCGGATGCATCCATCACCCTCGTCACCAAGCCTTCCGCTGATAACAGTGTGTTCGTTTCCGGTGGTGGCGTTGTTGCCATATTCGATGTTGCCACAGGCGTTGTGGTTGTGGTTGCCCTTGACCTCGATGACGCAGAGGTTGCCCTTGCCCTTGCCCTTTTCCTTGCTGTGATCGTCGTCTGCGTGTGCGGTGGTGGCGATTCCGGTGAGGGCGAGGAGGGCTGTGGTGATGGCGAGTGCGGGGCGCGTGTAGCGCATCCTTTTCTCCCTGTTTGTTGGTGGGTGTGGTGTTTGTATTTTGTGGGTGTGTGGGTGGTGTGTTGGGGGAGGCGGGCCGTGGTGTGGTTCGGTTGGGTGAATTGGTGGGGGTCTCGCTTCCAGTCTCAATCCGTCAGCTGAAATGAAGCACAGAGTCTGCACCGGCCTCACCGTGAACTCTGGGGGAGCTGTGCCCGTCCCTAGCTGTTTGTCACTTGACTGACAGGAATCGGCATACGGATGACAGTGGATTTCGTCACCAGCCCGCGGAGCGGGCTGGTGACCTCGAGGCGGAGCCGGAAGGACAGGGGTGGAGGAACGGAGCCGACCAGCCCAACGGGCCGAAGGGCACTGTCACGTTGTCGGGGGTGTGATCGTTTGAGGGTGCGTCAGGGCATGCCGGGGCCCGTTCTGGTCCAGTGCTCAGGCTGGCGTTGTCAGGTTGAGTGGGGGTGTCGCTCGGTGGGATGATCATCTGTCTGGTCGGGGTTGCTGGAGGGGCTGCTCGTGGAGACGGTGTCGTACCGGGGTTTCCGCTTCCCGCCGGAGATCATCAGCCACTGCGTGTGGCTGTACCACCGCTTCGGTCTGAGTCTGCGTGGGCACTGTCACGTTATCGAAATTGGCGTGACCACGTCAGGAAATCTGGGCGCCTCCGAGGTGTCCGCCACGGAAATCTCTCGTCCGACGACGCGATCCGGAGCGCTCGCCGAAAGATCTACTGACGCGTCCATGCCATGCATCGATAACGTGACAGCGCCCGGCCGACTCTTCCCAGCCGGCCCGGCTCTCACCAGGGTCCGTCCCGGGCGCGAGGACGCCGCGTGGTTGCAGTCGCTCCAGCAGTGCGGTGGCGAGTTCCTGTGCCTCGGGGAGCGGCGGCGAGGCTGTCCCGCTGGGCTGGTGGGTTTCGAGGACGGCGCATGCCGTGTGCAGGGGGTCCAGAGTTTCGCGTACTGCGGCCGCCCGCGACTGGGCTGTGGCTCCCAGGTCCTTGCGGTGGGCGAAGGATGCCAGCTCCGATCGCGCGCGCAGTGCCCGGCGCCCCGCGCTCCGCACGGCCGCCGTGCTCTCCTGGCCGGGGTTTGTGAAGAGGGTCAGGGCCGCTGCGAGGTAAATGCGGTGTGCGGTGATCGCTTCGTCGGCCCGTTGGCGCAGTTGCGCGTCGGGCGTGTCCGGGAGCAGGAGGTGGGCGGCGACGGCCAGGAGACCGCCGATGGCGGTGGCCGCGAGGCGTGTGGCGACAGCGTCGGTCTCGGAGGCTCCGGTGGCGGAGGTAAGGAAGATGATCGCTGCCGCGAGGCTTGCGCTCAGGGCGACGTACCCGGTCTCTGCGACCAGGTAGGCACATCCGATGAACAGCACGGCCAGGACCGCGTTCGCGACCGTCCCCGGGTGCCAGATGAGCGTCACGGCCGCGGGGAGAAGGACACCTGCGGCGTTGCCGGTCACGCGCGCGAGGCAGCGTTCGACGGTGTGCGGGCGCTGTCACGTTATCGATGCATGGCATGGACGCGTCAGTAGATCTTTCGGCGAGCGCTCCGGATCGCGTCGTCGGACGAGAGATTTCCGTGGCGGACACCTCGGAGGCGCCCAGATTTCCTGACGTGGTCACGCCAATTTCGATAACGTGACAGTGCCGTCGGCCGCCCGCCTCACCGCGCACCCCGACCGGAGCCGCTACCAGGCCCTGCTCTCTCAGGCCGCCGCCGCCGCTGTCGCGATGGACCGGCTCCAGGCCATCGAAGAACGCTGGTGATTCTTCGGGCCATATGGGAGCAACCGTTCGAGTGGCTTCGGGCTGGCGGTACGGACGTCGGGCGCGGCGGGGTCTCGGTCAGCGGCCAGGAATGCTGCCGCCGCCGTCGACGCAGAGGGTCTGGCCGGTGATGTAGCCGGCGTCGTCGCTGAGGGGGAAGCAGACGGCGGCGGCGATCTCGTCGGGGCGGCCCAGGCGTCCCATGGGGATGGTGCGCAGGACCGCTGCTTCGGCGTCGCTTCCGGCGGGACGGGTGCAGTGGAAAAGGTCGGTGTCGATGGGGCCGGGGGCGACGGCGTTGACGGTGATGGGCTGGTGGGCGAGTTCGAGTGCCCAGGTGGAGGTCAGTCCGGTGAGGGCGCTTTTGGCGGCGGAGTAGCTGCTGCGGCCGCGGGTGCCGAAGACGGCGCGGCTGGTGATGTTCACGATCCGTCCCCATCCCCGTTCGCGCATACCGTCGACGCACGCCTGGACGGTCTGCACCGCGGCCCGGACATTGAGGTCGAGCACGGTTTGGAGGTTGGCCAGGTCGATTTGGCCGAGGGGCTCGGGCAGGGCGATGCCCGCGTTGTTGACAACGGCGTCCACGTGGTGGTCGCACGTCAGGGCCTGGAGCGCGTCGGCGGTCTGCCGGACGTCAGAGAGGTCGCAGGGGACGAACGTGGCCGGGAAGCCGGCATCCGGCGCGGAACGGGCGATCCCCAGGACCTGGACTCCCTCGTGGCAGAGCCTTCGGGTGATAGCAAGGCCGATGCCCCGGGTCGCGCCGGTGACCAGGACTGTTCGCGTGGGCGCCATGGAGCTCCTCAACCGGCGAGTAAGTCGGGTATATCCCGAAGGGCATTCGGCCAGCATTCCGGCCGAATACCCCACCTCCTGCCATTACGCCAGAAGCAGCCATGTCGCAGAGCATCGCAGCAGGTGGCGCACGATCTCGCCGGAAATCAGCGGTGGCCCATCCCACCAAACGTCTGGTCCAAAGTCCCCAACCCACCCGAAAGACTCACCGCCCGCACGGCGGGCAGGACGGATCAGCGCCGACTGTCGCCCGGGGCCAGCAGGCTGGTGAGTTCGGCGATCGCCTCGGGTGACGGCTTGAAGTAGCGGCGGACGTTCTCCGGCTTCCTGTGCCGGGACTTGGCCATCAGCATCAGTAGCGACGCGCCCTGCTCGCCGAGGTGGGTCAGGGACGAGTGGCGGTACTCATGCAGGTCCCAGCCCGTCCCGGGCCCTCGCGCGGCTGTGTGTTCGTCGAGCAGGGCGCGCGCCTGGCCGTACGACAGCCGGGCGAAGCCGGTGTCCGGACACATGTCGCGTGTGCCGACGACTTTGCCGGGGCCGGGCTTGCGGTGGGTGACGAACACTGGCCCCCGAGTGCGGCCCTTCAGAAGGCGTGGCAGGAGCCGGGCGGTGCCTGCGTCCCAGTAGACGGTCTCCAGAACATAGTCCTCGCGGGCCTGGCCGCGGCGGCGAGCCTTGGTCCGGGCACCTTTCGCCTTGACCGGGCATCGGCGCCCGGCGAGGTCCAGGTCCTCAATGTTCACGCCCAGCACCTCGTCCGCCCGCCCGGACGTCTCGTAAAGCATCCGCCACAGGGTCTTCTCCCGCAGGTGGACCTCACGCCGTGCGATCAGCCGGTCAACTGCCATCTTCGAACGGGCCGGGGTCTGGGAATCCGGCACCGCCAGCCGCCTCGCCCGCCGGAACCGCAGGACCTTCGTAGCCGCGCTCACGGCACCAGCCGAGCCAGGACAGCACCCCGGCCCGGCGCGAGTTCCACGTGTTAACCGCCGCGTTCCCCCACAACAGTTCGAGGGCCTCGCCGACCTCGTCGTCCGCGACCAATGCCAACGGCCGCCCCTCGCCGATCCGCTCGGCGGTCTTGCCGACCCCGATCCCGTAGTTGCGCACCGTGTTCGGGTTGCCGAGCGAATCGAGGAACACATCTGCCGCCACCCGGACGGTCAACGCCTTCCCGGCTGGCAGCTGCACGACGGCGGACACCGCTTCCCCCTTGCCACAGATAACAGGGCCGCTTCACGTAGCTGCCGGAGAACGTCACCGCAGGTCACGTATCAAGCTACCGCAGATATTGGGGTGTTATCTGTGGAACGACTTCACGACCCTGCCAGCACCGACGCGCAGTCAGGTGCCCACCAGCGGCGATCCGGGCTTAGCGCACGATCTGGCATAGATGTTCCTCAACCCCCTGGTCGGACCCGTCGGCACTCTGGTTGTCTCACGGTCGAACCTTTGACATTTCCGGTCCGTAGTCCTGAGTGCAGATACCTCGCACCCCGATTGCATGCCGGAGAGCCGAGTACCCGATAGAGACAGAAAGCGAATATCGAACGTGGCATCGAAAGGGCTCATGGGGCCGGCCACCCGCTCATGAGGGACCAACCCGTGTCGGAATAGTCCGACACGCTCCGACCGCTGCGTCTGTGGAGTCGGGGTTTTTACACTGAACTGCCGAGTTATGTGCGAACCGTAGACCTTGACCCTACCGATCTTGCAGATTCCTGACCCGGTGTGTTGTGTGGAGGACTGTGTCCTCGACGATCTCGCCAACAGGGTCCGACGACGGCGGAACACTTCTCCCGGTGTGCCGCCGCGGCGGCCCGGCGGGTCGGCTGTGCGTCATTCCTCGAGCGCAAGGGCGAGACCTCGCGCAACTCCCGATTCTCGGATTCCAGTTGTTGGTTGCGCGCGGGGCAGCTTCCAGGCGCCGCACAAGAGAACGTAGGAGGCTCGTTGCAGGTCAGAAACTGGCCGGGCCGCGGGGATCGACCGGCGGCGGGCGCGAAGTCGGAACGATGCCCCGCAGAAGGCGAACGACGCAGGTCTGGACGACGGTCTCTGCGCGGCGGGCGACCGGCGCGTTGCAGGGCGCGGTGTCGGCGTACACGTGAACGGGCTCTGTCGCTGATCTTGTGATGCTGGGCGGTTGAGGTGGGCAGCCTCCGCGTGTGCGGTTGGCTGATGTCGTCGACCGCCCCCTCGGCGACCAGGAAGTCCGCCAAGTAGGTCAGGCTCCAGGTCGAGAACAGCAGGTCGTGCTCGGTCGGCTTCGGCTTCGCGATCTCGCGGCGTTCAGGCAGCGTGAGCGTCTTCGGCCAGCCGCCCTTGTACGTCGGATGCAGCGAGCCGAAGCCGTCCGTATTGAAGTTGTGGATCACGTCGCGAACCCGGTCGTCGCTGGCGAACGACACCTCGGTGACCCTCGCCACCGCCATGCCCCGCACAGGCAGCAGCACCATCTGCGCCCGCCGACAGGTCACCACCGAATCGGTGCCCCTGCGGATGATCCGCTAAAACCGTCGCCCCTCGTCATCATTGATCTCACGCACCTGCACTCGTATCGCCACCCGGACAGGGTGACCGTCACACGCCGACCGGCACAGCGGCCTTCGACATCGGGAGGTCGTAGACGGTGGCGTCGGGACATCGGTCCGCGCGGTCTTGGCCTCGCTGATGGAGCGCTCCAGCGTGGCCATGCGGTCGACGACCTGTGTGGAGATCGGCTCGGGTACTTCCACGCGTTCGGAGCGGGTGCCGGCGGCCTTGGCCTGGATCAGCTTCTCCAGAGCCTCGCGGTACTCGTCGGGCTCATGCCCCCTCCGGACGAGGTCTCCGCAAACGCGGAGCCGCGTCGACCACGGCTGTCAGGTCTGGGGCGCCGAGCTGGGAGGCGGATCTGAATTCATCCAGCCACCTCATCGGGTTCAGAACCATCACCGTGTCCATGACCTGTACGAGGCCCAGGCACTCGCGGTCCCACGTCGCGAGCTTGGTGACCCGCAACCGTGCTCCTTCACGCCGTCCTGGCAGTTGCCTCGACGTCGAGGCCGCCTTGGGAGCGGGGGGTTTTGGCGCCCACCCGACGTGGCTCGACCGTCCGGGGGTCGATCGCTTCACCGGGCGCGCCTTGGTGGTAGACGCCGTCGGGGTCGGTGTCTCGGTCGTGTGGGAGCAAGAAGAAGACCCGTCGGAGCTGGAGGCCGCTGTCGGGGTCGGCTTCGGCGTGCTCGTCGAGTTCGGTATAGCCGACCATCCGACCGTCACGGGCGTAGCGGGGCTTCCCGCGGCGGCGGGCGGTCTTGTCGAGGGCCTGGCGTACGTAGTCGAGGTGTTCGGGGTTCTCCAGCCACACCACCGTGTTCTCGTGGAGGAGGTCGCTCTCGTTCAGCAGCGAGCTCATGGCTGCGGCCCCTTTTCGTTGTCGGCGGCCGGGTGGCCGGGGTGGGTGTGGGAACGGTCGCATTCGGGCGTGCCGTGTCCATCGTAGAGACGTGTGGGCTGGGTGCGTAGTGCGCGTGGTTTAGACATGTTGAGGTTCGTCGTCGGCTAGGAGTGCGAGTCCGGGGTAGTACTTCTTTCCGCTGGATTTCATCATGTCGGCCGGTGAGGCCAGGGCGAGTTCCTGACGTACGCGGGTTGCGAAGGCGCGGGCGGTGGCTGGCCGGATGCCTTCACCGGTGCTGCACCAACTGCTGTAGGCGGCGTAGAGGAGGCCTTGCTCGACCTTCAGGTCTCCCGGGCCTCGATCGCTGGCTCGGCTCTTGGTGGCGCTGGTGCAGCACTCGGCGAGGAAGCGCCCGATGTGGTCCTCGGTTGTCGCGTAGGCCTGGGTGGCCATCCGTACGGACGCGGGTCCGGTCAGGGGGTCGCGGGTGGCGAGGTAGAGCTGGGCGCCTTCGATCAGCCAGTGCAGGATGCCTGGGCCTTCGCTGTCGACGAGCTGTTTGGCCAGGTTATCGATCTTGCGTGCGGCGGGGACGACACGTTCGAAGGGGATGAGGCGGATGCGGCGCCAGAAGGCGTGCCCGCCGGTGCCGACTTCCGGGCGGTGGTTGCCCAGCAGCCACAGCTTGTGTGTGGGCGTGAAGGAGAAGAAGTCCTGGCGCATCCGGCGGGCCATGATCCGGTCGCCACCGGTCAGGAGCTTGACGCGCGACTCGTCGAACTTGTCGTTGGGCTTGAGCTCGCTGCACACCACGATGCGCCGGCCGTGGAGCTCGGTCAGCTCGGTGGAGTGCTCGGAGAACTTGCCCTTCTCCATCAGGAATCCGGGCGGGGCGGCCTGCGCGTAGTCGCCCAGGATCTGCGTCATGACGTCCAGCAGGACGGACTTGCCGTTGGCGCCGG
Source organism: Streptomyces sp. NBC_01264 (assembly GCF_026340675.1). Classification (NCBI taxonomy): domain Bacteria; kingdom Bacillati; phylum Actinomycetota; class Actinomycetes; order Kitasatosporales; family Streptomycetaceae; genus Streptomyces; species Streptomyces sp. NBC_01264. The sequence continues at coordinate 42,878 of NZ_JAPEOX010000005.1, read as the reverse complement.
TGCCGTAGAGGAACGGCAGGACCTGCGCGCCGACGTCTCCGGTGATGGAGTAGCCCAGGAGCAGGTGGAGGAACTGGATGGTCTCCAGGCCCTTGTCGTCGTCGCCGAAGGTGTCGTGGAGGAACCGGTACCAGCGGGGTGTGGGCATGGCCTCGGGGCCGACGCTGGCGGCCCTTGAGTGCATGTCGCGTTCGGGGTCGGGTTTGCGCAGCTGCCCGGTGTGCAGGTCGACGACGCCGGCCGGGGTGCACAGGGCGTAGGGGTCGCCGTCCAGTGTGTCGGGGTCGAGGGCGAGCGCGGGTGAGGCCTTGGCCTGGGTCAGCATCGCCTTGATGCCGGGGGTCGACATGGACCTGCGCCGGTGCAGGAGAAGGTCTCGGTCGCTGAACAGGCCGGTGGGGTCGCTGGCTGGCATCTGCTCGGCCATGTCGCCAGCCGCCCAGAGGGCGGACTTCTCGCCCCCGGTGCGCTTCCAGCGGTACTGGCTCCAGTGGTACCAGCCCAGCCCCTCGACATGACGGAACTGATCGCCGTACATCACTGCGAACAGCTTCGCGTTGCCGCGGTCGGTAAGTAGGCCGGGGAGCTGTCCTGTGGGGCGGGCCTGCTCTCGTACCGTGGTGGTGCCCTGCTGGGCAGGCAGGTTCGCCGCGGTCTGCTGTTCTTCGAGGTCGAGCATCTGCTGGGCGGCGGCAGTGGCGTCGAAACGCGGGCCGTCGGCGCTGCTCATGGGCGTCCTTTGAGGTGAAGCGGCCGGCTCTGGCCGGCGGACAGGGCAGAGTTGATGACAGAGACACTGCGGTGAATCTGATGTGGGCGAGCTGTCTCGGCGGCCGCCGTCAGGAGCTCGCGGGCCTGGGACTGTGTGAAGTAGCCGCCGGCCACCAGGCCTCCGGCCGTGTAGGCAGCCCGGTTGAGCTTCTCCGTGAAACTCGCTCCCTGTGGAACTGCCGCACAGTCCTGAACCTCGGCCAGCAGCGGATCGAGTAGCCGGTGCGCGGCTGTGCCGTCCGTCGGCACAGCTCGGCGTGGGGTTGGCGCGGCCGGACGGACTGGGCTGTCATTCACCACATGTCCGGTACGTTCTAGTTCGGAGGCCAGCCAGGCTGGCAGTGGGGCGGGCTGTCGCGCCGCTCCAACGGGAAGGTAGGTGCCTGCCTGCGTCTTGGTGGCTGGGGCAACGATGTAGCCGCCTGTGGACCGGACGTCGACCTGCCAGGCAAGCGCCACCTTGGGGCTCGAACCCGTCGATGACCGGTACCGGATCCCGGACGGGGGGATCTGGTACCAGATGTGGAGGCCGCCCGAGGGCGTCCTGACGCGTAGGGTCTGCTCGTCCTGGGAGGGGTCCGGCTGGCCTCGGTAGGCAGCGAGGAGGGCCAGGGTGTCGAATCCCGAGGCTAGGCCGGCAAGGTTGACTGCCTGAGGGATGGCAATGCCTGGCAGGAGCCGGTCTCGGTTTGGGACTTCGGCACTGTGGGCGTCGACGTCGAGAACTACGAGCTTCGCAGGGCCGCACGAGACACCGACTCCCAGTGGCGCGTCCTGACCCCACCATGCCCGCACCCGGGAGCTCTCCGTCGTGGCGGCATGGAAGCCGTGGCACCACTTCCCTTCAGCGGTGCACGGGCAGGCCTGCGGGGCGTGAACGTGTTCCCTGCAGGCTGGGCAGTTGGCGGCTGGTGTCTTCCGGCCGGTTGCCAGCGGGTGTACGGGCCACCCGTTCGAAGCGCACCACATCGCGACATCGAGGGGACTGATAGACCCCGATGGCACTGATCCGTGGCTCTCACGCTGGCGTGACACTGTGGCTTTTCCTTGTCGAGGGACCCAACAGTTGATTCAGACCCTGCGAGGAAAGACCTGGTCAGGTGGCCTATAGCCGTCCAGGAGGGACTGAAGGGACCGAATTTTCGAATGAGATCCAGAGCCTACCGCAGCGTGGTGCGCCAACACTGCCGTTGTATCAGTTCCCCAGTCCCTTCAGTCCCTTCGCCACCTACTGGGCAAAGGAACCACAGGCTGGCGCCTCAGCTGAGGGACTCTGCGAACCCGGGCGTGTCGGGTACCAGCCAGGGCGGGGCCCTGGCGCCGGGACTGGGGCAAGGGACGGATTGAGCTTCGGTCCCTACTGAGTCCCTGATGGAAAAGACCAGGTCAGCAGCACCACCCCCTCAGAAGAGGGACTGAAGGGACTCAGAATCCGTAGTTATGAGCTGCTCACGACTTACTGTCCTCTGCTAACGCGCGTGCGCATATACGCACACACGTGATGAGTGGAACTAGCGACTAGAGTCCCTTCGGTCCCTCCAGTCCCCGCAGGTCATCCAAGGAGGCGCTCTGACCTGCGCTTTCTGGGAGGGCTTCGTCGAGGGACTGAATCTCAGCAGGGACCCAACCCGTATTGGTTGGGAGTCCTCCAGAGGTACCTTGCCAGTGCTCAGGCCACTCCCGAATCCAGACGAGGGCTACTGCCTCCATCGAAAGGCACCAGTGGGCGACTCGAGAGGGGCTGGCGGCCTCGGACTGGGATGCCCCTCCGCGCAAAGCCTCCCACCGAGGACGCGCTGCTCTGCCAAAGGTGATCGGAAAAGGCCTGGGCGACATCGCACTACCGCAGGCTGGCCCCGCGCGCCAAGCCCAGGTAGCAGTTGTGCGCCGCCGGGAGCCGAATGTCATCGCTCTCCGGAACCTTGGACCGAACAACGAGGTGCGGGAGCAGTGTTCAGGCTTCGCAGGGCGACGTCTTCCGTACATCAGGAGCGTGGAGGGCCAGGAGCCCTCGCGAGGGCCCGTTGTCGTCCACCCCTACACCGCGAAAACTTGGGAGGCGGTCGACGAAGCCCAACGGGACATGTTCGAGAACCTGCCTGCCTTCTCCTACTGCGAATCCCAAGCGCCATGGCATCAGCGGCACGGCGAACAAGGCGCGCGGTTCAACGACGAGCCGGGGGATACTCAGAGACATGACTGTCGACGATTCCGGCCTGGACGATGCGGTGCTGTACCGGTTGAAGTTTGCCCGTCGGCTGCCGGCAGGTCTGTCCGAGCTGACCGGGCCCGTTCACGGTATCGTCGAGCTTCCGCTGCACGTGGCGTGGTCCGGGCTGCGTGCCTTCGACCTGGATCAGCCCCGGCAGCGGATGGGTCTGTATCGGACAGTCCTCGCCGAGGGCACCCGCGAGGACCTGTGCCGGTTCCTGAACGCCGAGCTGCTCGCCAGCCTGTGGCCGGTGCTGCGCACCCTTGCAGGCCCGAGCGTGCGGGACGTGTGGGAGAAGGCCTTCCCCGAGCTCCAGGAGCGGGCTGCGGCGTGAAGATGCCCGACCTGCACGCACGGCTCCTCGCCGATGTCCTTGCGCTCGGCTCCCCGTTCCCTCTCGTGCTGACCGGCGGCTACGCCGTGCAGGCTCACCAGCTCCTGGAGCGGGTCAGCCAGGACCTGGACGTCGCCACCGAGTCCGCGACCCCCATGGAAGACATCGCCCAGACGGTGCGCGACGGGCTCACGGAACGCGGCTGGCAGGTCGCCGACGTCGAGATCGCCCCGCTGTCCGCCCGCTTCCAGGTCACCGACCCCGCCACCGGCGAAGCGTGCGAGGTCGACGTCCTCAAGGAAGTGTTCTGGCGGCCCCTCGCCCACACCGCCTACGGCCCCGTCCTCGGCGAGGAGGACGTGATCGGCACCAAAGTCCGAGCCCTCGCCGACCGGGGCGCGGCCCGCGACTTCCTCGACGTGTACGCCGCATCCCGCCGCTGGACCACCCCCGACCTCGAAGAGTTCGGCCGCCGCCACGCACGAGGCCGGTTCAGTCCCGAAGACCTCCAGAGCCGCCTGGCCGGCGCCGACTGGATCGACGACGCCGAGTTCACCGCCTACGGCCTCGACGAGAACGCCATGGCCGCCCTGCGGACGTGGGCGCAACTCTGGTCCGACGACCTCGCCCGCCGCCTCCACCAAGACGAAGCCGAGGGTTAAGAGTCCTAGCTGTGCAGTACGCCGGTACGGGCGGCGATGCCGCGTAGCTCGGGTGTGGTGCGCCCGGAGAGCAGCAGGCCGGAGACGAGGGATTTCACAGCGGGGCGGGCGTGGGTTTCCTGTGGAGCCCAGTACTCGGCCTGGAGTAGGGCGCGGATGCATTCGTCTCGGCGGCCCCATTGGGCGAAGGCCTCCGCCCGGTCGGTGAAGTAGAGCGCGCGCCGCTCCGTGGTTGGGAGCGCTTGGGGGGCGAGAGCGTCGGCGGCGGCGATGGCGGCCGAAGGGTCTCCAGCAGTGTTCTCTGCCGAGATCAGGTGCAACTGGATCGTGGCCCAGCTGAACCCGCCGGTGGTGTCCCGGAGGTGGGTAACGGAAACCAGGCTCTTGGCGATGGCGGTGGCCTCGCTGGTCAGCTCGCGCATGCCTGCCTGGTCGCGTTGGTTGGCGACGGTGTAGGCGGCGCACTGGACCAGCAGCCCTCGTTGGGCGATCCCGGCGTTCCCGAGCTCACGCAGGGCCGGATCTTCGGCGGCGTTCAGGGCGAGGGTGAGGGCCTGGTCGTGCCATCCTGCCTTGCGGGCGAGGACGGCCTGCTGGCGGGCCGCTTCCGCGACCGCGACGGGCGCGCCGCTGACGGCGGCGAACTGCCGGGCTCGGTCAGCTGCCATCCAGCCGAGTTGCGGCTCGTCGAGCTTGATGAGGATCCGCGTCGCCAGGAGGTAGGCCTGCGCCAGCAGGGGGAAGTTGTCGCTGGTGGACTGGTGCCCGGCGGAGATCAGGCGTGGGAGCCGTAGGGCGAGGCTGGAGTAGGCGCAGTCGTTGAAGTCCGCCGAGGCGCGGTGCAGTTCCACCGAGAGGTGGTCCGGGGGCGTGTCGGGGGCCGCGCGGCCGAGTCCCAGCATCGCGTCGCGCAGCCCCGCAACGAGTGTCTCGCCGAGTTGCGCCTCCTCGGTCTTGGCCGGGGTGGTGCCGGTGAGGGAGGCTCCCATGGCGGCCGCCGCGGTGACCGCCAGGTTCGCGAGCAGCTGCCTTCGCGTGCGCACCGGATCCTCTCCGTCGTCGCGCCCTGAGGTTCCCAGGGTAGGGGCGGGCAGGCTGGGATACGGACCGGTTCGCTGACTGAGTGGATCCGGATCGGCGCCCGTGGCCGGCGCGAGGCCGAGGGCCTGCGGTGGGATGTCGAGCACGCGGGCGAACCTCTGGAGCACGGAGACGTCCGTCATGTTCGACTTTCCGCGCTCCAGGCGGGATACCTGGGCGGCCGAGTAGCCGGTCAGCATGGGCATCATCCGTCCACCCGCCCTCAGCGGAGGGCCGCCCGTAGCGGTCCTGGATCTCCCGTACCCGCACCCACGCGGTGTCAGAGCGCTTCTGGAGGAGGATCAGGTCGTCGGTGAGTTCGATATCAGCGACGGCCGGAGCCTAGAGCCCGACACTGACAGCGACTCGGAAGGCGCCCCGGAACGCCCCAGGATGGTGCGGGCGAAGTGAAGGTGGAGTTCCGGCCCGCGCCAGCGCGAGCCGGAGCGGCACCGACGCGGTGGGCTACGCCGACTCGGTCACGACATCGGGTTCCACCGGGCGCGCCTGCTTCTTAAGCTGCATCCGGGCGTCCACCAGGTCCACACGCGGAACGGTCGCCCAATGGGCGCCGGAGATTCTTCCTCTCAGTGTGGGAAGGTGCTCCGGCGGCGACGGATGCTGGCTTCCGTGGCGTGTGGGGCGGTGATGGTGCAGTCCTCCGGCACGGTCCGGATGGCCAGGGTCACGCCGCTGGTGATCTGGCAGCGGCGGCCGATGGCGACGCCGGGGCCGATGCTGATGTTGTTGCCGGTCTGGGTGTCGTCTCCGATGACGGCGCCGAACTGGGTGGTGCCCGACCGGTACAGGCCGTTGCCAGTCCGCATGATCACTTCTCGGTCGGGCTTGCGCATGTCGGTGGTCATGTTGATCGCGGCCACGGTGACGTTGGCGGACAGGTGGGTTCGCGCTCCGAGGATCGTCCGGTTGACGCCAATCCGGTGCCCGAGGACCGCGCCTTCCCCTACGAATGCGGCGGTGACTTCGCAGTTGAAGCCGACCTGAGCGCCGGCGCACAGGACGCTGCCCTTCCTCACGGTGGTGAACTCGTGGACCTTGACGTCCGGTCCGATGATCACATCGTCACCGATGATCGCCGTGGGGTGGATGAACGCGGAGGGGTGGATGCGCTGCTCCTCCCCCAGCGCGACCAGGGCTTCGCGCTGAAGGCCCTTCCACTGAGCCAGGAACGCGGCCAGCTCGAACTTCTCCAGGCCGCCGTAGACGCTCGCGGTGAGGGCCCCCTCGGTGGGGGCGGTGACGTAGTCGCCGAGGATGATCCGTTCCATATCGATGCCCTCTCATACGGTCCGGGGCCCGGGTTCGGCGGGGGTACGCTCTCCGTTCACCTGGCCCCGGAAGGAAGTGGTGGTGGTCGTGACCCGGCCGCGTGTGGGTGTCGCCGTGCTGACCATGGGCGACCGGATGCCTGAACTGCTGGCCCTGCTGACCTCGGTCGCCAAGCAGGACGAGCCTGCGGTGCGGGTCGTGGTCGTCGGGAACGGCACAGCCCTGCCAGATCTGCCCGAGGGCGTGACCGCGGTGGAGCTGGAGGAGAATCTGGGGGTGTCCGGCGGCCGGAACGTAGCCTGGCGCCGCCTGCGGGACTTCGGGGACGTTGATGTCCTGGTGGACCTGGACGACGACGGCCTGTTGACCGAGGCTGATGTGATTCGCCGGATCGCCGACCTGCACGCGGCTGATGCCCGGCTGGGCATCGTGTCCTTCCGGATCGCGGACGAGAGCGGCCATACGCAGCGGCGGCACGTGCCCCGCCTGCGGGCGGGTGACCCGATGCGGCGGGGCCTGGTGACGACCTTCCTGGGCGGCGGACACGCCCTGTCCATGCCGATGCTGGAGGAGACCGGGGGCTGGCCGGACGCGTTCTTCTTCACACACGAGGAGACCGACCTGGCCTGGCGGGCCATCGACCGCGGCTGGGACATCCTCTACGAACCGGAGCTGGTGCTCCAGCACCCGAAGACGTCCCCGGCCCGGCATGCGGTCTACTACCGGATGACCGCCCGGAACCGGGTCTGGCTGGCCCGCCGTCACCTGCCCGCCCCGTTGGTCCCGGTCTACCTGGGGGTGTGGACGCTGCTGACCGTGGCCCGCACGCGGTCCCTGACCGGCCTGCGGGCCTGGTTCGCCGGGTTCGCCGAGGGCATTCGCACGAGCGGCGGCCCCCGGCGTCCGATGCGGTGGCGGACGGTGTGGCGGCTGACCCGGCTGGGCCGGCCCCCGGTCATTTAGGCCGCGCCGGTCTCCTGCTGGAGCCAGTCCGGGGCGGCGGCCGGGGTCTCCCTCAGCCACTTCACGTAGCGGGCCACCCCTTCGGTGATGATGACCTTCGGCTTCCAGCCCAGGATGTTTTCCATCCGGCGGGTGGCCGCGTACCCGCCGAGGGGGTCACCGGCCGGGAGTGGCGTCTCCAGGAGCGGCGTGTTCGGGTAGTGGGCCTGGATCAGCTGGGCGACCTTCTTGACGCTGGTGGGAAGGCCGGTGCCGATGTTCACGGTCTCGGTGTGAGCGCGAGGGCTGGCCAGGGCCCGCAGCGTGCCCTCGGCGATGTCGTCCACGTGGACCATGTCCCGCACCTGCCGGCCGCCGCCGTTGAGGTGGAGCGGGAGACCGAGGTGGGCCCGCGCGGCGAACCAGGCCACGACCCAGGAGTGGGAGCTCGGCTTGATGGTCTGCGGTTCGCCGTAGACGGAGAAGTACCGGACGATCGCGTACGACGTGCCGACCTGGCCGAGGACGAGCGCGGTCTGTTCCTCCCCCCACGCCTTCGTGTTGCCGTACACAGACTTGGGGCGCATGCGGGTGAACTCGTGGAACTGGGGCGGGATACGCCCATGAACGGACTCCAGGAGCTGGCGCATGGTCAGGAGGTCGGGGCTGTCCGTCTCCTCGGGGTTCCCGTCGCCGTAGACGCTGGCGGAGGAGGCGAACACCATCCGGCGGACGCGGTCGGTCGCGGCGACGGCGTCCAGCACGTTCTGAGTGCCAGCCACGTTGGTGTCGATGGCGGCCAGCGGTTCGCGGGTGCAGGCGGCGACGTCAGCCAGGGCAGCGGCGTGGATCACGTAGTCCGAGTCCGAGACCAGCTTCCGCACCAGCGCGGTATCGCGGATGTCCCCCAGGACTACATCCGGGTCCCCAGCGCGGACGCCGAACAGGTCGGCGTACACGCGCTCGGGGTAGGCGTTCATGGTGCACAGGGCCACGGGGCGGGCGCCGAGGTCCCGCAGCTGAGCGGTGATGCGGGAGCCGATGAGTCCGGCGCCGCCGGTCACCAGGACGGTGGCGCCGGCCAGGGCGCCGAGGTCTGAGCGGTGGTGCACGATGCCTCCAGAAACGGGTTTCGGGTGGAACGTGACGGGCGGCCGGCCTTGCAATCAGTGAAGCGGCGGTCACTGTCCGCGGGTACCGTGGGTGGCTTTGTCAGCGAGTTGCGAGAGCGCCTGTAGCTCAGCCGCGAGAGCACCCTCTTCCACGGAAGAGTGATGTCGCTGAGATTTGAGAGCACCTGGATGCTTGCTTCGGGACCATGGTTGTGCTCTGCACGATGAGGGGGCCGGGGTGCTGCCGAAGTCCAAGGTCGATCTGTACGCGGCGATCCGCCGTGACTCGCGGCATGGGCTGTCCAACCGCGCTCTTCAGCGGAAGTACGGCGTCGGGTTCTTGACGGTGCAGAAGGCGTTGTCCTCGGCCTGGCCGGAGCCGAGGAAGCAGCTTCCCCCGAGGGCGACCCGGCTGGATCCGTTCAAGCCGTTGATCGACCAGATGCTGCGGGCGGACCTGGACGCGCCGCGCAAGCAGCGGCACACCGTGAAACGGATCTTCGAGCGGCTACTGGATGAACACGGCGCGGACGAAATCTCGTACCAGATGGTCCGCGGGTACGTGGCGACGCGCCGTGAGGAGATCAGGGTCCAGGCCGGCCGGGGTGTGGTGGAGGCGTTCATCCCGCAGACCCACAAACCCGGAGCTGAAGCGGAGGTCGACTTCGGGGACGTGACCGTGCGGTTGGCCGGCGAGCTGGTGACCTGCTACCTGTTCGCGTTCCGCCTGTCCTACTCGGGCAAGGCCGTGCACCGGATCTTCGCGTCGGCCGGGCAGGAGGCGTTCTTCGAGGGCCACGTCCACGCTCTCAACGTGCTGGGCGGAGTGCCGACCTCGAAGGTCCGCTACGACAACCTCAGGGCCGCGGTCGCCCAGGTGCTGGGCTTCTCCCGGCAGCGGGTCGAGGCCGAGCGGTGGACCGCGTTCCGCTCGCACTACGGCCTGGAGGCTCTTTACTGCCAGCCTGGAATCCGCGGCGCCCACGAGAAAGGCGGGGTCGAGGGACAGATCGGCTGGTTCCGCCGAAACCACCTCGTCCCCGTTCCCGAAGTCGCCACTCTCGCCGAGCTGAATTCGATGATCGAGCGGTGGGACGAAGCGGACGATGCCCGGAGGATCCGCTCGCGGCCCCGCACGATCGGTGAGTACTTCACAGCCGAGCGCCCCCTGCTGGGCCCGTTGCCGGACGAGCCGTTCGAAACGGGCCGGCTCTTCACCTTGCGGGTCGACCGCTACAGCCAGATCAGCGTCCGCACCAACCGCTACTCCGTGCCGGTGCGGCTGATCGGCAGGACGGTCCGCGCGATGCTGCACGCTTCTGAGCTGGTGGTCCACGACGGCCGCGAGGAAGTCGCCCGGCATGAACGGCTCATCGCCAAGGGAGGATGCCGCCTCGACCTGGACCACTACCTGGAGGCACTCGTGCGCAAGCCCGGTGCCCTGCCGGGAGCGACCGCGCTCGATCAGGCCCGCTCCGCGGGCAGATTCACCCCGGTCCATGACGCCTGGTGGGCGGCGGCCGTGAAGGCCCACGGAGAACGCGACGGCACCCGCGCGCTGATCGAGGTCCTCCTCCTCGGCCGCCACCTGCCCCACGAACACCTGGTCACCGGTCTCGCGGCAGCCCTTAAAACGGGTGCGCTGACCGCGGATGCCGTCGCACTCGAAGCCCGCAAGGCGGCGGAGGAGTGCCATGCCGAAGAGCCCGTGCCGCCCACGGTTGGCCGGTCCAATGTGACGTCCCTGGCCTCGCGCCGCCTGGCTCACCTGCCACCCGACAAGCGGCCGCTTCCTTCGGTCGCCCACTACGACCAACTGCTGCGGCTGCGTCGGCCGGATCGCCCCACCACCTGAAGGAGAACGACTGTGACCTTCCCCCGCCAGCGAGGACTCACCGAGCAAGCCGCCACTGCTGCGGTCGACCAGGCATGCAGGATGCTGCGGCTGCCCACCATCCGGTCCCAGTTCCCCGAGGTCGCTGCGACAGCCGAGCGCGAGCAAATGTCCTACCTCGGCTTCCTCGCCGAACTCCTCCTTGCCGAGTGCGACGACCGGGCCCGACGACGCTCCGAACGCCGTATCAAGGCCGCCGGGTTCCCCCGCGACAAGTCCCTGCGGAAGTTCGACTTCGATGCCAACCCCAACATCGACGCGGCCATGATCCACACCCTCGCCAAGTGCGAATGGATCAAGAAAAGCTTGCCGCTCTGCCTCATCGGTGACTCCGGCACGGGCAAGTCCCACCTGCTGATCGCCCTCGGCACCGAAGCCGCGATGGCCGGCTACCGGGTCAAGTACGTGCTGGCAACGAAGCTGGTCAACGAGCTCGTCGAGGCCGCCGACGAGAAGCAGCTGACCAAGACGATCGCCCGCTACGGCCGCGTCGATCTTTTGTGCATCGACGAACTCGGCTACATGGAACTCGACCGCCGTGGCGCCGAACTCCTCTTCCAGGTTCTGACCGAGCGGGAGGAAAAGAACAGCGTGGCGATCGCCTCGAACGAATCCTTCTCTGGCTGGACAAAGACCTTCACGGATCCTCGTCTTTGCGCCGCCATCGTCGACCGCCTCACCTTCGGCGGCAACATCATCGAGACCGGCACCGACTCCTACCGACTCGCCACCACCCGCGCCCGCGCCGAACAGCAGCAGGCGGCCGGCTGAGCTCGCTCGCAGCTCAGAGCGCGATCGGCCGGTACTTCAGAGCCTCGTCGACAATCTGCTCCGCAGACGCATCCTTAAGCGCGTCCGACGGGTGGAAGACCAGGTCACTCACCCGGGGATGCGACACGTTCGTCTCCAGGAGCCGCAGATAGTAGTCGCTCTCCGGGGAGGCCATCAGAAGTCTGCGAACGATCTCAACGAGCTCGTCCCAGGAGATGTCCGCGACCACGGGGCGAGCCGGCCGGGCCGCCTCCATCGCGAACTCCTCCAGACTCCTGCTGCCGTCGTATTCGGTGAAGTCAAGCGCCTCGTAGTCGTGACCGGTCATCGCGTTGAAGGCCGCGACCGCCTCGACCGCCGCCTCCGGACGGGCGGCCAACAGGTCAGCGATCCGGTCGACCTCGGCGCACAACTCGCCCAGCCGTTGCCGACTCACGGGCGGGGGCAGCAACTCTGGTCTCAGATCCACAGCCGGAATTATGCCCGTCGGTGCCGACACGCCCCAGCCGAGCCCGCTGGGTGCTGCCAGTTCTCATCAATATTTCTGGACATCTCGATCAAGGACCGATGCCAGGCCCCACCGACATTCGCTCTCCGTTCTCACCTACGAAGCCAGCCCTGTCTTCATCGACCCTCCGAGGGGTCACAACACCGGGATCAGGACGCCCAGGCCGGCGAACTCTGCCGGCGTCATCGACCCTCCGAGGGGTCACAACTCCACAACGGCACCCTCATGACCGTGCACGCGTTGGGTGTCCTCATCGACCCTCCGAGGGGTCGCAACGTCAGGGTCTCGGTGGAGAGGGTGAGCTTCATGCGGCGTCCTCATCGACCCTCCAAGGGGTCACAACTGCGGCAGGGCGCTCATAGTGGTGACCTCCGTATCTCGGATCCTCATCGACCCTCCGAGGGGTCACAACAGCTGACCGTGGAGGGCCGGGTCGGCCCACTGCAGCCCTCACCGACTCTCCGAGAGGTCACAACAAGAAGGCGAGGCGCTCGTCCTGCTTCGCCCGAGCGTCCTCATCGACCCTCCAAGGGGTCACAACTACGCGGCGCCCGTGGGCGACAGGCGGACCGTGCGGGTCCTCATCGACCCTCCAGGGGCACAACGCGAACTGGTGCCGGACGAACCCGGCCATGGCGAGTTCTCATCGCCCCTCCGAGGGGTCACAACGTGTAGACGGCCGGACCCGTGCCCACAGTGAGTCGGATTCTCATCGACCCTCCGAGGGGTCACAACGTGACTGAGCCGACCGCGGCGATCACCACGTAGAGGTCCTCATCGGCCCTCCGAGGGGTCACAACACGGTGGTGAGGTCGGTGGTGTCACAGGTGACGGTTTCCTCATCGACCCTCCGAGGGGTCACAACTGGAAGACGGTGGAGGCAACCAGGACCGCGCGGGCCGCGGCCCTCATCGACCTCCGAGGGGTCACAACAGGGCCGAGGAACGCCCCGCCAGCGAAAGGCCGGCGGTCCTCATCGACCCTCCGAGGGGTCACAACAGCGAGAGACCGCCTTTGAGGCGCTCGCTTCGAGCCGTCCTCATCGACACAACGAGGGGTCACAACGGCAGGCGCAGCCGGATCGCGCCCGTCTCGGAGAGATCGTCCTCATCGGCCCTCCGAGGGGTCACAAGGCCGTGTTCCGGCGGAATCTGGCCGCGAGCGACCGGCGTGGCATCCTCATGGACTCTCCGAGGGGTCACAACGCGTGGTTCACCTGCTCCGCGCTGGCCGGGCCGTGTCCTCATCGCCCCCCCAGGGGTGACAACACTTCGGTCCCCGCGGCCGTCTTATGCGGCACCTCGATTGTCGCAGGGTCGACGCGGGATCGGAATCTGGTCCCAGCGCGCTCAGGATCTTGCGGCGGCACCGCCTTGATGCGCGCGGAGCTTGTCCCAGACGCTCTGGCCGGCCTGCTGGACCCGGACCGTGTAGTCCAGCCCGAGCTCGGCCGCCGCCTGGAGAACCTGCTCCTCCGGCCCGGCGGCGGCCAGAGGTCCCCCTGGCAGTTCTTGGAGGACCGGTGCTGGCCCACCAGGCGCGGCTCCCAGGGCTGAGGCGAGCTCAGCGCGAGCCTGCTCCGAGCTCAGTACGTACTCGGCCTGGGTTGGCTGTGCGGCGGCGAGGGCTTCGACGAGCTCCTCGATTGTGGTGCCCTGCTCGGCCGCCAACACCGCCAGACGATCACGGATGGCCACGCTCACCTTGATGCTCGTCTCAGAGCAATAGTCAAGAGTTGTGGATCAGCTGAGGTGGTTCATGCCGCGAGGGTCTCGTCCTGATCGACGAGGTGACCGTTCTCGAAGCGGTTGCCGGCTCGGACGAGGGCGACGAGGTGGGGTGCGGTGACCGCGCGCCAGCGGGCCTGGGCGGATTCCACGAGCTTGAAGACCATGGCGAGGGCGGCGGTGGGGCTGCCGGCGCCGCGGGTGACCTTGGTCCGGAGCTTGACTGTGGAGAACGTTGATTCGATGGGGTTCGTGGTCCGCAGGTGGATCCAGTGCTCGGCGGGGAAGTCGTAGAACGCCAGCAGCTCGTCGACCTCGCCGGTGATCTTCTTCACCGCCTTCGGCCACTTCGCCCCGTACGTCTTCTCGAACGCGGTGACCGCCTTCTGGGCGTGGGTGCGGTCCTCGGCGTTGTAGATTTCCTGGAGGGCTTTCCTCGCGCCGGGCTGCGCGGATTTCGGCAGCGCGTTCATGACATTGCGGGTTTTGTGAACCCAGCACCTCTGATGGCGGGCGGCGGGGAACACCTCCGCCAGGGCCCGCCACAGCCCCATTGCCCCGTCGCCGGTGACCAGGACCGGGTCGCGCATGCCGCGCCGGCGGCAGTCCCGCAGCAGATCCGCCCAGGACTCGGTGGACTCCCTCAGCCCCTCGGCGATCGCGATCAGCTCCTTGGTGCCGTCGACGCGGACGCCCATCAAGACCAGCAGGCACGAATGGGTCTGGGACAGACGGATCTTGGGGTGGATGCCGTCGGCCCACACATAGACGTAATCGGTTTCCGCCAGGTCACGGCGCTGGAAGACGGCATGATCTGCTGTCCACTGCTTCGTCAGCCGGGTCACCGTCGCCGGTGACAGGCCGGCCGTGCCGCCGAGGAACTGCTCGAGTGCGGGCACGAAGTCACCCGAGGACAGGCCGTGGAGGTAGAGCAGGGGCAGGACCTCGCTGACCTTCGGGGACTTCCGGCACCACGGCGCGAGGATCTTCGAGGAGAACCGTTCCCGCTCGCCGGTCCCAGCGTCGACTCGTTTGTCGTTCACACGCGGCGCGGCCACCTCGACCGGTCCCGCGGCCGTGGTCACCGACCGGGGCCGGTGACGGCCGTTGCGGACCACCAGCCTCCGGCCCCGCTCGTCGTGCTGGCCAGCGAGCTCGGCTATGTACTGCTCGACCTCGGCCTCCAGGGCTGCCGCGAGCATCCGCCGGGCGCCCTCCCGGACGATCTCGTCGATCAGAGAGATACCAGACTCGGTGGTGCCGTCTTCGTTGACTACGCTGAGCACGGGCGTGCCTTCCCGACCCGCGCTCGAACGCGGGCCCATTCGGTGACCATGAGTCGATCACCCGGGAAGGTACGCCCTCCGCATCCCACGAGGCACCCCGCCCCAGGCCGATCCACAGGTTCCGAGCATTGCTCCTCGTCTCATCGGACATACCTCTGACGCTACTGCGAGCCGAGGGACTGCGTGGCCGCCAGAACTGCCAGCGGGCCAGTCCGCCCGTTCGGCAGTGCGAAGGCTCCTTCGAGAACGATCACCGCTGGCCCGGTGAGCTGGAAGGTCTCGTCGGCATCGACTGTGATCCGGAGGCATCCACCCGGGAAATCGACTGTGTAGTGACCCATGCCAGTGTGCTTCTCGCGTTGGCGAAGCGCCGCCACGGCTGCGGATGCCCCCGTACCGCAGGCGGAGGTCTCGCCGACGCCCCGTTCGTGTACGCGCACCGAAAGTCTTCGAGGGCCCCTGATGGTCACGAACTCGACGGTGACACCGTCGGGGTAAGCCGCGGCTGGGGTGACAGTGGGTGGGACGGTGAGTTCGCCAGCGTGAGCGAGGTCGTCGATGAACGCCACGGCGTGAGGGTTGCCCATGTCGACGTTCAGGGCGGACCAGTGCCGGGGTTCGACGGTGACCTTGATATTTTCCGGGCCCGGAAGGCGGGGCCGTCCCATGTCGACGGTGATCGCATCGTCAGTTGCGTCGGCCGGAGGGATGCGAACCTGTCGTATGCCGGCCCGGGTGACGATGCTGACCAGGCCCGGTCGGCAGAATTCCGCGTCGGCCAGGTAGCGGGCGAAGACTCTGATCCCGTTGCCGCACATGGAGCCGTTGGTGCCGTCGGCGTTGCGGTAGTCCATGAACCAATCGGCCTGGGCGGACATGCTCTCGGCTTCGGGTTCGGCAGTGGAGCGCACGGCGCGAAGGAGGCCGTCGGCGCCGATCCCCGTCCGTCGGTGGCACAGTGCCTTCACGTCGTCGGCGGTCAGGTGCAGGTGGCCGTCGGGGTCGGGCACGACGATGAAGTCGTTCCCGGCGCCGTGCCCTTTGGCGAAGCGTATTTTCACGTCTGTCATGGTCAGCTCCGAGGGTGTTGTGTGCCGCGAGCCGGCTAGGGGGTGGGGAGCCAGCCGCGCTGGACGGCGTGGACTCCTGCTTGGAAGCGGCTTCGGGCATCGAGGATGTCCATGAGGTCTGATGCGATTCGCCGGGCTGTCCGTGGGGAGATGCCGAACTTCTTGGCGATGGTCTCGTCGGTTACTCCGGTGGCCAGAAGTCTGAGCATCTCGGTCTGTTGAGGGGTCATCCCGGGTGAGCTGGGGACGGGGCTGGCCCCGAGGGGTGTCGCCGTCTCCCAGGTCGCGTCGAAGAGCGCGCAGAGCGCGGTGATGGTGCCCTCCCCGCTGACGAGGACGGCTCCGGCACGAGCATCTGCGGTGCGGGTGGGTAGGACTGCCTGGCGCCGGTCAAAGATGATCCTTCGCAGGGGGAGGGAGATCCTGGTGCGGACGGCGGCACCGTGCTGGTTGAGCCAGTTGACGTGCTCCAGCGTCGGCTTGTCGTTGCGGACGCTGTCGAGGTAGATGGTCCGGCTTCGCACGCCGCGCCGGAGCAGCTCCGCGTTGGGATCGCGGCTGGCTTCCAGGTCGGCGGTGAGATGGGCGCCGCCCGGAGCGAGGGTCATAATCTCGGTGGCGGTCTCCCGGGCGAGCTGGGCGAGGCGGTCTCGGATGGCGTCTGGTCCGATGATGTGTTCGTCGTCGGTAGCGCGCGGCAGGGCCCCGGAGCATTCCGCGATGAGTTGGGCTGCGGCTGCGCGGGAGGCCTCTACGCGTAACTGCTGGGCGGCCAGTTCGGCGTGCTGGCGGGCCAGCAGCACCTCCATTGCGGCCTCAGGGTCCAGCACCCGAAAGCCGTTCTTCTCCTCCTGTGAGGGCTGGATGATGGCCAGTGCGCTGAGCTTGGTGAGGCTGGCACGGACTGCTTCCCGGGACGTGTCCAGGCGGGCTGCGAGTTGGGCAACTCCGTCGGCGGGGTGGGCCAGCATCATCCGGTAGACCTGTTCCGCCAACAGATCGAGACCCAGGGTCTCCAGCACTATCTCTCCTTCTTCCGGGGAGCTTCGAGGCTGAGGCTACGGCTGATGAGTCTTGTTGCCCGGGTCCTATTTATGCAATGGCATATTTAGTCTGCGGTGTTCGCTTGTGGGGCGAAAAGGTGCACCTCGATCCTCTGGGCATGTATCTCGTTCACGCTGAACTCTGCTGCGGGGCCGGTGCAGCTCTGCCGGTGCACGCCGATCGCTTGATTGCCGACGCCGCTGATGCCGACGAGGGACTTGAACACGTCGTCGTCCATGAGGACGAGGCCGCGGGCCTGCTGGTGGGGTTGTTCATCCTGGCCGCCACGGTGGAGGACGCCGAGCGGCTGGCGACTCTGTTGGTCACCAGGGCAGTTGAGTCTGTACCTGAGCTGGCCGGGTTCACGGTGGGGCGATGCGGGGTGCGGATGGTTCCGGGCTACTACAGCCGGCAGGTCACCGAGAACCCGGGTGGACTGGATATGCCACGTCACGATTAGGACAGACGTCATCTCTTCCGCGCCGTAAGACCGCGAGCCATTGTGGAGACGTGCCCAAGATCCCCTAACCGGATTCAGTGATTCCCGCCCGGAAGCTCCGGACAATTACACCGACCCCACCCTTCCTCATTGAAGGACGAAGAAAATAAGTGACTGCTCTCCGCTTCTCGCTTTCCGCAATCGCAGGAATTCTGACGCTTGGCGTAATTGTTCCGGTGACCCAGAACCTCTCTCCGGCATATCGGGAGCCGGTTCATGCCACACAGCAGGACGTTCCGGTCTCGCTCCTCGACGTGACCTGGGGCGGCTGAGGTCAGCACCCGCCGTCTCGCCGGCCGAAGAGGGCAGGGTGCGATGTCGAGCTCAGGCCGCCCTTGCACCACGGCGCGCCGGCGACCGATCGCGCGTGAACCAGTTACTGCTCCCGCTGGCACCTCACGAGTAAGGACACACCACCTGATGTCCACAACGCACGTTCCCGCAGTCAGCCACCTTCCCGTTGCCGCGGATTTCCCTTCCCTGTGGGAGGCGCGGATCCGCGGCCAGGCGTCCGAGCCCCGGCAGATGGTCGAGCTCGCCTCGGGCGCGGGGACTCCGCTGTTTCTGATCCCTTGGGGATCGGGAAATGTGAAATTCGTACGCGAGTTCGTCGATGCCTTCAATCACGGCCACCCCGTCTACGGCTTCGAGACAACCGGTCTGTGGAGCAAGGAGGAGCCGCTGCTCGCGGTCTCTGACATCGCTGAGCGGTATCTGCGGCAGATCCGGCGTGTCCAGCCTTCCGGGCCGTACCTCATCGGTGGGCTGTGCGGTGGCTCGCAGATCGCGTACGAGATAGCGACCCGGCTCAGGGCGGCCGGCGGCAGGTAGGTCCGGTCATGCTCGTCAACGCCGCACGAGGAGAGCTGGCCGCCGAGCCCCACCTCGAGTTGGAGGATGTGTACGAGCTGCGGCTGGCCTCCTTGAGACGGCAGTTCGGTTCCCACGATCTGGAGAGCGACCTCGATCTTGTGATGAGCCGGATGCGGGAGCTGCGGTGGATCGACGATGAGATGCCGACCGCGGACTTCTTCTGGCGGCAGCTGGTCTGGGCGGCTTCCACGTACGCCTTCCTCCGCTGCCGGCTTGGGCCCCTGGACGTCCCGGTCAACGTGTTCGTCGCCGAGGAATCGGCCGCGGACCCGGAAGTCCGCTGGGACGACATCGCGCCCTTGAGCACCGTCTCGTCCGTTCGTGCGGTCAGCAGCGGACAGATCATGCGCAGTCCGGGGTTCGTCGATGCCATGCGCAAGGCTTTCGCGCAGTTCGCCCAATGAGCGAGCAGCAGGTAGCCGACGACACGGCGGGCGCCACCCTGACGATCGCACCGCCTGAGAGCAGTAAGGCCCAGTCGAGGTCTCTGTTCGCGCAGAGGAACTTCGTCGTGTTCTGGCTGGGCCAGACCGTATCGAAGGTCGGCAACGGGGCGTACCAGGTAGCCCTGGGCTGGACCGTCTACCAGCTGACCGGGTCGGCGGCGGCCATGGGTCTCGTGCTCGCTCTCAACGTCCTGCCCCAGGTCGTCTTCGCCCTGATCGGCGGAACGGTTGCGGACAGGTTGTCCCGGCGCATGGTGATCATCCTCTCTGACAGTGCGGCGGCCCTGGGGATCGGGCTACTGGCCGTACTGTCCGCAGCCGGTCTGCTGTCTCTGCCGGTCCTGATGGCGGCGGCTGTCCTGCTGGGAACCATCAGCGCGTTCTACGGCCCTGTCACGTTGTCGGAGCGATCTGGGATGATCTTCGGGTTGCCTGTCCGGGGAGGGGCTCGACCGTGTCGTCTGTGGTGCCGTCGTACAAGAATCACCGCTACCCGGCCGAGATCATTTCGCACTGTGTATGGCTGTACTTCCGCTTCCCCCTCAGCTTCCGCGAAGTCGAGGAGCTGATGCTCGAGCGGGGCGTGATCGTGTCCTACGAGACCATCCGCCGCTGGTGCCTGAAGTTCGGCCAGACCTATGCCAATGCCTTGCGCCGCAGGCGTCCGCAGCCCGGCGATAAATGGCACCTGGACGAGGTCTTCATCAAGATCGGCGGGGTGCAGAAGTACTTGTGGCGGGCCGTGGACGCCGCCGGCAACGTCCTGGACATCCTGGTCCAGAATCGACGTGACAAGGCTGCGGCCAGGCGTTTCTTCCGTCGGCTCCTCACCTCTACCGGGCGGGTGCCCCGGGTGATCGTCACCGACAAGCTGGCCTCGTACGGGGCGGCGCATCGTGAGGTGATGCCGTCGGTGGAGCACCGTGCTCACAAGGGGTTGAACAACCGGGCGGAGAACTCCCACCAGCCCACGAGGCAACGCGAACGGGCGATGAAAGGGTTCCGCAGCCCGGGCGGAGCGCAGCGCTTCTTGTTCGCGTTCGCTGGGATCTCACCCCACTTCCGACCTCACCGGCACCTCATGAGCGCCGGCCGCTACCGCTTCGAAATGAGGGTCCGCTTCACGATCTGGGACCAGATCACCGGCGCCGCCGGCGTACCCGCCACCGTCTGAGCAGCAGACCGCCCGCGGCCTCTCCCTGCTCTCAAACAATCACACCCCCGACAACGTGACAGTGCCGGGACGAGTGTGTTGGTCGCGCGGCGGCACCGCTACACCGGTGAGGTGTCCTTCTTCCGCTGCTGGGCGCCCGGCGACGTTTCGCTGGCCACGCTGGTGGAAGTGATCTGCCGCAGGTGGCGCATCGAGGAAGCCTTCCAGCTCGGCAAGGGCTTCACCGGACTCGACCAGGGCCAGGTGACCTGCTGGAACTCCTGGATGCGCTGGTCACTGTTCTCCCTGATCGCCGCCGCCGTCCTCGCCCTCACCACCGCAGCCGTCCACGAAGACTCCGAGCCGCCGCCCGGACTCGTCCCGCTGACCTGCCCCGAGCTCATCCGTCTCCTCCGGGCCCTTGTGCTACCCCCACCAGCCCGCGACCGTGACCACGTCCTGCACTGGATCGCCTGGCGGCGCCACCACCAAGCCGTCGCGACCACCCGCCACCAGCAACGACACCACCGCCACGATCAGCCCTGAACCAGAACTACAGCTGCCGTGGCAGTGCGCGATGACCTCGACCGGGTAGCGGTGGTTCACGTACGACGGCACCTCGGACGACACGAGCGGCCCCCCTCCCCAGACGGACACTCCGAAGATCATCCCACCCCCACCACCGACAACGTGACAGCACCCCTACACACCCTTCACCCGCCCCCTCGACCTCCTCGGACTCGCCTGACCTGCACCGCAGCATGATCAACACGACTATGAATCAGCCCTGACTTCAAGACCAAGAGGATGGCCCGTCAGATGCACGGACGAGCAGGCTTCACCCTGCTCCGCCACCGCATCCTCCTCGGATAGCGACACTCAGCGTTACCACCGAATGTGAGACAGTGCCGTTAACTTTACGGACTCGACTCACGTCAATCACCAAAGCGATCCTCGCCCTGGAAACCCACCGCTGAACAAGCTCATTGAATCAGCTCTGAGTCGTATGCACGCTCAGCTCCTGGAGGAGTTCATCTAGGCTCTCAAGGAAAAACCCGAAGACCTCATTCTCCCCCCTCACTTGATTTGAGAAGCTGAACTGATGCCCAGGCTCATACCCCATCTTCTGATCATTCTCCATCAGCATACGTAGAAGGCTAGACCTCTGCGACTGCACTTCAACGACGCTATTGCGTACGAGATGGAGAGCCTGGACCATTTCTTTCAGGGTGTCATAATTCTTGTCAGGACGATTGACGAATTCTTGCAATATCGCCTTGGCGCGTTCCGTGTCCCTCAAGGTCGTAACTTTGCTAAGTTGCGCATAGCAGGTACCGATTGCAGACATTAGCGAATTTTCCATCTGTTTCCTCCTGGTGATTTTATGCCCGGCATAAATATATGAAGCGGTCGCGTTTCACTATGTCAAACCGGGCACCGTCCGTGCACCCTATGTTCGCCGCTACTGGCTATCCATTAAGGGCAAAATGGGCAGCCTTTTGGGCACTCCGAAAGACTTCTGCGCCAGTACTGACACGGCAGCTGTAGTTCCGTCGTTGTCGCTGTTCAGGGACTTGCTGGGGTGGGTGCAGGCATGGGTATGGCTACCGTGATCATGAACGTTTGTGACGACGTATCGAGACGCGGTGGCCGTGGAGGCCACGGTAGCCGAGAAGGCGTGGGGCGAGGCCTTCGGAAGGGCGATGAGTGTGGTCGCGGGCTGTTTCGTGCGGCGTGAGGCACGGGCGACGGCGGCGGAGCTGGTCACGGGGCTGTTGCTCGAGGTGGACACGCGGAACTGCTGGACTCTCGGGCAGGCGTTGGGACATCCGGGGCCGCACCGGTTGCAGCATCTGCTGTCCCGGGCCCGGTTCGATCACGATCTGGCCCGCAGGGAGATCGCCGGTCTGCTTGCCGGTGAACTCGCCGGGCAGGAAGTGGTGCTGGTGGTGGACGAGACGGGCGATGCGAAGTCGTCCACGGACTGCGTGGGGGCCGGCAGGCAGTACTCGGGGGCGATCGGCGGTGTGGGTCTGTGCCAGGTGGCGGTCCACCTGGCGGCGGTCACCTCGACCACGAAGATGATCCTTGACCGGGCCCTGTACCTCCCGGCGGACTGGGCCGCGGACGAGGAACGCCGCCAGATGGCCGGGGTGCCGGAGCACGTCACCTTCGCGACGAAACCGCAGCAGGCACTGGCCATGGTCACCGACGCACTCGCCACGGGGATCGAGGCCCGCTGGTTCGCGGGCGACGAGGTGTACTGCGGACGCGAACTGCGCCGGGGCATACGCGCGCTGGATCTCGGCTACGTGGTCGGTATCCCGGCTTCGTACCAGGTCACCGACGGGGCCGGCCACCGGCGGGAGGCCCGCAAACTGGTCAACAGGGTGCGGCCCGGGCAGTGGATGCGCCGGCAGACCGGGCATGGCACCAAGGGCACCCGGGAGTACGACTGGGCCTGGCTCGACGTCCGCCCCGACGACACTCCCGACCAGAACGAGAACGAGAACGAGAACGGGGCCGGGGCCGGGGCCGGGGCCGGGACGAGTGTGTTGGTCGCGCGGCGGCACCGCTACACCGGTGAGGTGTCCTTCTTCCGCTGCTGGGCGCCCGGCGACGTTTCGCTGGCCACGCTGGTGGAAGTGATCTGCCGCAGGTGGCGCATCGAGGAAGCCTTCCAGCTCGGCAAGGGCTTCACCGGACTCGACCAGGGCCAGGTGACCTGCTGGAACTCCTGGATGCGCTGGTCACTGTTCTCCCTGATCGCCGCCGCCGTCCTCGCCCTCACCACCGCAGCCGTCCACGAAGACTCCGAGCCGCCGCCCGGACTCGTCCCGCTGACCTGCCCCGAGCTCATCCGTCTCCTCCGGGCCCTTGTGCTACCCCCACCAGCCCGCGACCGTGACCACGTCCTGCACTGGATCGCCTGGCGGCGCCACCACCAAGCCGTCGCGACCACCCGCCACCAGCAACGACACCACCGCCACGATCAGCCCTGAACCAGAACTACAGCTGCCGTGACAGACGACACGAACCCCACCCCTCCCGGACACCCACAACCCCAAGATCATCCCAGACCGCCGAACAAGGTGACAGTGCCCGTCACATGCCTGTGACCTGCTGATTCTCCAAGCAGCCAGGAATATGAATCAGCCCTGCTTCAGGCCTGCTGCTGCTCATGGAGCCATCGTGCGGTCGATTCAGTGTTCAGCTTCACAAGCTCGAGTTCCTTGCCGGATCTGATCCAGCACCACTCCTCGTTGAGGCAGGCCGGCCACTGAGGGGATTCGTTTGGAATCCTCGTAATGCGGAACGCCCGGTCTTTGACGAGTGCCACATCGGAGTCGAGCCACCACTCTGCCACCGGAAGTGTCGCCCGCCATTCCTGGAACGACTCCTTCCCGGCAAATTTGAATACCCTGTTGAATGCGTCGGAGCTCATTTTTCGAGTCTGCGCCAACACCAGAAAGTCCTCCCTTGCTGACGCCGAAAGACCCTCCCACTCCTTGGTCGGGTCGTTCGCCGTACCCTCGTCACCGGACTGGAAATAGGCGATCTTCGCGATAAGCTCTGCGTGTACCTTTCTCTGCCGCTTGACCGATTCCAGAAAATATTCGACATGATTCTGAACGGGGGCGAGGATCTCCGCCCCCAACGTCGAACTCGGGTCGGCGTACTTCGCGAGGTTGTCGTGGACGTAGCCTTCCGCGGCCGCCATGTAGCGGGCGAGCCCGAACGGCGAGCCCTCACGCTCACTGGCCCACAGACTGGCGCACAGTGTCTCATACCAGGCGGAGATGTTGCCGAGAAGGATCAGCTGGGACCGCTGTCGGTCGGTGTATCCCATCCAGGCTGCCCGGCGGTCCGCCTCGTCCTTGATCCCGAGGAAGGTGGCGCACAGCTCGTCCATTCCGGCGAGATCGTAGTACTCTAGCTCGCCCTCACCCCGGCAGATAAGCAAGTGGACGGTGTCGTATTCCGCGGTGGCCTTCCCCAGAACACCGGTGCACGTATGGCCCGTCTCGATGGTGCAGTCGAAGCTGTCGCACAAGAGCGTACTGTCCGGGGACTGGGAGAAGTCGCCCTGCAGCTTTGAACTCAGGAAGCGCACCTCATTGGCTGCCTCGCTAGAATTGAGGGGACCAATCGTGTAATTATTGACGGTTGCACCGCCCTGCAGAGTGTAGCTCTGGAAGCCCTGCTCCAGGGAAACCACTGCGGCAGTGAGGGTCTGGCTGATCCCGTCGCCATCCTTGCAGTAGAAGGTGACCGTCTTGCCGATCGGGATGAAGGTATCATCCTGCCCGGAATTTCCGTGGGCTGATAGATAGATGGCCTTCATACGTCAAGCTCCCTGCGCCTCTGCCGTCACTGAAAAATTTGTTTCAGAGCATATGCTAATGATCAGATATCATCATGACTTTCCCCTTGGGGACGACCATGGCGCCAGTTCTCAGCACCAGGCCTGCCCCTCCGGTCACGACATCTGTAGTTCCCGTTGTTTTCGCTGTTGAGGATTCTGGCGCCTAAGACACGGCAGCTGTAGTTCCGTCGTTTTCGCAGTTCAGGGGCTTTCCGGGGTGGGTGTGGAGATGAGGACGGCCACCGCGATCATGACCGTTTGAGCAGGCGTGGGGCGAGGCCTTCGGAAAGGCGATGAGGGCGGTCGCGGGCTGTTTCGTGCGGCGTGAGGCACGGGCGACGGCGGCGGAGCTGGTCACGCGGAACTGCTGGACTCTCGGGCAGGCGCTGGGGCATCCAGGGCCGCACCGGTTGCAGCATCTGCTGTCCCGGGCCCGGTTCGACCATGACCTGGCCCGCAGGGAGATTGCCGGTGAACTCGCCGGGCAGGAAGTGGTGCTGGTGGTGGACGAGACGGGCGATGCGAAGTCGTCCACGCACTGCGTGGGGGCCGGCAGGCAGTACTCGGGGGTGATCGGTGGTGTGGGTCTGTGCCAGGTGGCGGTGCACTTGGCGGCGGTCACCTCGACCATGAAGGTGATCCTTGACCGGGTCCTGTACCTGCCGGCGGACTGGGCCGCGGACGAGGAACGCCGCCAGATGGCCGGGGTGCCGGAGCAGGTCGTCTTCGCGACGAAGCCACAGCAGGCACTGGCCATGGTCACCGACGCGCTCGCCAGCGGGATCGCAGGGCGCTGGTTCGCGGGCGACGAGGTGTACTGCGGACGCGAACTGCGCCGGGGCATACGCGCACTGGGACTCGGCTACGCGGTCGGCATCCCGGCTT
Source organism: Streptomyces sp. NBC_01264 (assembly GCF_026340675.1). Lineage (NCBI taxonomy): Bacteria > Bacillati > Actinomycetota > Actinomycetes > Kitasatosporales > Streptomycetaceae > Streptomyces > Streptomyces sp. NBC_01264. The sequence goes on along the minus strand of NZ_JAPEOX010000005.1, from coordinate 17,953 downwards.
CGTACCAGGTCACCGACGGGGCCGGCCACCGTGGCCAGGCCCGCAAACTGATCAACAGGGTACGGCCCGGGCAGTGGATGCGCCGGCAGACCGGGCATGGCACCAAGGGCACCCGCGAGTACGACTGGGCCTGGCTCGACGTCCGCCCCGACGACACTCCCGACGAGAACGAGAACGAGAACGAGAACGAGAACGAGAACGAGGCCGGGACCGGGACCGGGACGAGTGTGCTGGTCGCGCGGCGACACCGCTACACCGGCGAGGTGTCCTTCTTCCGCTGCTGGGCGCCCGGCGACGTCTCGCTGGCCACGCTCGTGGAAATGATCTGCCGCAGGTGGCGCATCGAGGAAGCCTTTCAGCTCGGCAAGAGCTTCACCGGACTCGACCAGGGCCAGGTGACCTGCTGGAACTCCTGGATGCGCTGGTCACTGTTCTCCCTGATCGCCGCCGCGGTCCTCGCCCTCACCACCGCAGCCGTCCATGAAGACTCCGGGCCACAGCCCGGACTCGCCCCGCTGGCCTGCCCCGAACTCATCCGTCTCCTGCGGGCCCTCGTGCTGCCCCCACCAGCCCGTGACCGTGACCACGTCCTGCACTGGATCGCCTGGCGCCGCCACCACCAAGCCGTCGCGACCGCCTGCCACCAGCAACGACACCACCGTCACGATCAGCTGTGAACCAGAACTACAGCTGCCGTGTCGGTGGAGCACCGCTCCCATAAGGGTTTAAACAATCGGGCGGAGAACTCCCACCAGCCCACCCGGCAGCGCGAACGCGCGATGAAAGGCTTCCGCAGCCCGGGCGGAGCGCAGCGGTTCCTGTCCGCGTTCACCGGGATCTCACCCCACTTCCGGCCCCACCGGCACCTGATGACCGCCGGCCGCCACCGCTTCGAGATGACCGTCCGCTTCGCGATCTGGGACCAGATCACCGGCGTCGCCGGCCTGCCCGCGACGGTCTGAACCACGGCCCCCAGGCCCCGGCTCGCCCTGACGCACCATCAAACGATCACGCCGCCGACAACGTGACAACGCCCTCTGACGTGGTGGACGGCCTCGATGCACCACTGTGACCTGGCGAGACGTCCGATGAGCTGCGGCGATGCCTCACCCGCGGTCATGTCGGTGATGGCGTGGATGGTCTGTCGGGTGACCTTGCTGGTCTTGGCGTCGGTGCGATGCCGCAGGATCTTCGCCGCCTGGACTACGTGGGGGAAGTCCAGTTAGGGCGCACACAAAGCCGTTGCTGCGACAAACACGTCCGAGGTGCCGTTGTTCCGGGCTTGCACGCCCCAACCGTTGCCGGAGGGGGCGTTGTCCCAGAATTGAACGGTTTCATTAGCCGGGTTTGAGAAGTAGCCCCCACCTGTGACGACGCTGCCTGCCGGGCAGGAAACGGTGGCTGCGCCATCGTTTCCTGGAGTAATCCTGACGGAAGCGCCAACGACTTGTTGCGTTGACGCTGGTCCCGCCGCACCGGTGGGACCCATCGCTCCAGTCGCCCCAGTGGTGCCGGTAGCGCCCGTGGCGCCGGTCGCACCAGACGCACCCGTAGCGCCCGTAGCGCCCTGGGGGCCGGTAGCACCAGCAGGGCCGGTGGGCCCGGTAGCACCGGTAGCGCCCGTGGCGCCGGTCGCACCAGACGCACCCGTAGCGCCCGTAGCGCCCTGGGGGCCGGTAGCACCAGCAGGGCCGGTGGGCCCGGTAGCACCGGTGGCGCCCCGCGGACCCCGAGGCCCTTTCGGACCCTGACACTTGTCTTTGTGCCCGTGGTCTCCGCCGCCCAGCGCTGTGGGCCCGTTCGTGCCGCGACCCTTACCATCACGGCAGGAATGACGGTCCAAGCCGTACGCGGCAGTGGCATCAGCCCAACCGGATCCGTCTGCCACGACCAGTGTGGGGCTGATGAGGCTGAGACCGACCAGGGCCAACGATCCTGCAGCCCCTACCACCAACCGTCGCCGGATCCTGGGCACCGATCCGAAGCGCAAGGTCGACGACGTCTTGTCCGAAGTCATGATGATCATCCTCGTTCTAGATTCGAGCATGCGGTCCTAAGCCCGCGGAGGGCGAGCGCCGACTGAGATGATCTAGCAGGCGCGCTCCACTCGGCCGGACAACACACGGGAAATTCATTAAATCGCCCCATCCGGATTACCTGGGTGGCGTTGTCACATTGTTGGCAGCATGATCGTTTTGATGGCCGTCAGGGCCGGTGAGGTATCGGCCGGCCTGGGCGTTGTCACATTGTTGGCAGCATGATCGTTTTGATGGCCGTCAGGGCCGGTGAGGTATCGGCCGGCCTGTTGTTCAGGCCGTGGCGAGCACGCCGGCGGCGCCGGTGACCTGGTTCCAGATCGTGAAGCGCACTCTCATTTCGAGGCGGTACCGGTCGGCGGTCATCAGGTGCCGGTGGGGCCGGAAATGGGGTGAGATGCCGGTGAACGCGGACAGGAACCGCTGCGCCGAGCCTGGGCTGCGGAAGCCTTTCATCGCCCGTTCCCGCTGCCGGGTGGGCTGGTGGGAGTTCTCCGCTCGGTTGTTCAGTCCCTTGTGGGCACGGTGCTCGACCGAGGGCATCACCTCACGGTGCGCGGCCCCGTACGACTTCAGTTTGTCGGTGATGACCACGCGGGGTACCTGCCCGGTGGTGGTGAGGAGTCGTCGGAAGAAACGCCTGGCAGCAGCCTTGTCCCGCCGGTTCTGGACGAGGATGTCGAGGACGTTCCCGTCCTGGTCGACGGCCCGCCACAAGTACTTCCGGACCCCGCCGATTTTGATGAAGACCTCGTCGAGGTGCCACTTGTCGCCGGGCTTCGGGCGCCGCCGGCGCAGGCTGTTGGCGTAGGTCTGACCGAACTTCAGACACCACCGGCGAATGGTCTCGTAGGAGACGACCACACCGCGCTCGAGCATCATCTCCTCCACCTCGCGGAAGGAGAGTGGGAAGCGGAAGTACAGCCACACACAGTGCGAAATGATCTCCACCGGGTACCGGTGATTCGCGTACGACGGCATGCTCGACGACACGAATCAGACCCCTCACCGGACGGACAACCCGAAGATCATCTCACCCTGCCCCGACAACGTGACAACGCCCGCACAATCGATTGCGCAGCGGATTCGCTGTTCTGCCCAATGGGCTATCCATAGGCACTCACGCTAGTGAGGGCGGGTCCATAGCCTTCGGAACCCATGAGACCTCTCGCTCGAGGTCTCGACGTCCTGCAGAGATTCGAGGAACCATGGAAACCACGATCGTTCTACCCGCACCGTACGGGCCACTGATGCACGATTCCTCACCCGTTGCGTATGGGGAGGGGGAGAATTCCCAACCGCTGTTCATCGATCAGGATGGCCAGGTCTGCACCAGCATAGGCTTGCTCATCTCGCAAGAGAGCAACCAGCCTCTCAAAACGACAGAGGGGGATTCCGGTCCGATACTGGAACTACCCGTCGGCTCGTCCCTTGTCCGTCTCGGCACCTTCTGGCAGTTCGAGCCATTGAACGGGACCGTCGCCCTTAGCCCTTTCACGTACGCTGCCAGCGCTCCCGCGCCTCGCCCCCTTGCCCGGATTCGCCATGGAGCCGATTCCAAGAATCCTGCGCCTTCCCGCCCCAAGATCGCCTCGACGCCCTCGAAGGGGACCGCTACGGCAAGCGAAGGACAGGAGCGCAGGAATGCAGGGCATACGCGGAACCTGCGGAAGAAGACGCCGGTTGACTCTGCGGAACCGAAGTCGATAGCCACGCCCACGCCCGTGTCGACTACTCAAGCCGATAAGCGCAGCCGGGTGGGATCACTACGGAAGAAGCCTGTAGTGATGACGTCCGTGTCGGTCGCGGACGCGGCCTCCGAGCAGCAGCCCAGCACCGTTGCAGACGTGAAGACCGGCCCAGAGGTCAAGGGATCAGCGAGCAGGGCGGGAGCGCGCCGGAAGGTGGCATCTCAGCGCCAGCAGGAATCAAAGAGCCGTGATGAGAAGACTTCGGAGCCCGCACGATCCGCACCCCCTGCCCTCAGTTCGTACGCCACGGTTCTGGCGGCCGTCAGCGACGCGGAGTCGCGCAAGGTCATCGTCGCCCGGGGAATGAACGCCGACCAGATCGCCAGAGCCAAGAATCGCAAGGCGAACGTCCGAGCGGCCCGGCCCACCCCGGAGCAGGCGAGAAGCCAGGTGGGCGAGGCCGACATGGGTGGCACGGTGATGGAATTCACGACCGATCCGGCAGTCGCCACCCGGTTCAGCACTTGGTCAAACGAGGGACGGAAGAGCTACTTCGTGGTCGTCGAGATCGACAGCAAATACCTCGCTGTGGGCAGCACTGCCGAGCAGGGCTGGATTAGCGCCGCAGATGCACCCTTCAAGATCCTTACTGAACGGGAGGGCCGGCGCGCGCTGTAGTCCGTCACGCTGTCGGCAACCGCCAGGGCGTTGTCACGTTGTCGGTGGTGTGATCGTCTGGGGGCGTGAAGAAGCCGTCGGCGGCTGGTTGCTCAGGCCGCGGGGGGCATGTCGGCGGCGCCGGGTGCTGTCACGTTGTCGGTGGCGGGGTGGGATGGTCTTCGGAGGGCACTGTCACGTTGTCGAAAATGGCGTGAGCATGCCAGGAAATTCGATCGCTTTCGAGGTTGCCGACGGGGAGAATTTCCCGTCCGGCTGTGCAGTCTAGGTCGCTCGCCGCAAGATCTATTGACCTGGGCATGCCATGCGACGTTAGCGTGACAGTGCCAGTCCACCGAATCCTGGGCGGATCTGCTGCGGGACTGCCGCCGGCGCGGCATGCGGGATCCGATGCTCGTGGTCGGCGACGGAGCGATGGGCCTGTGGAAGGCGCTGGCGGAGGGGCGTTGTCACATTGTTGGCAGCATGATCGTTTTGATGGCCGTCAGGGCCGGTGAGGTATCGGCCGGCCTGTTGTTCAGGCCGTGGCGAGCACGCCGGCGGCGCCGGTGACCTGGTTCCAGATCGTGAAGCGCACTCTCATTTCGAGGCGGTACCGGTCGGCGGTCATCAGGTGCCGGTGGGGCCGGAAATGGGGTGAGATGCCGGTGAACGCGGACAGGAACCGCTGCGCCGAGCCTGGGCTGCGGAAGCCTTTCATCGCCCGTTCCCGCTGCCGGGTGGGCTGGTGGGAGTTCTCCGCTCGGTTGTTCAGTCCCTTGTGGGCACGGTGCTCGACCGAGGGCATCACCTCACGGTGCGCGGCCCCGTACGACTTCAGTTTGTCGGTGATGACCACGCGGGGTACCTGCCCGGTGGTGGTGAGGAGTCGTCGGAAGAAACGCCTGGCAGCAGCCTTGTCCCGCCGGTTCTGGACGAGGATGTCGAGGACGTTCCCGGGCGCTGTCACGTTGTCGGTGGTGTGATCGTTTGATTGCGTGTCAGGCTGTGCGGGGGCCGTCGGCGGCCCGCTGCTCAGGCTGTGGCGGGCATGCCGGTGGCACTGGTGATCTGGTTCCAGATGGTGAACCTGACGGTCATCTCGAAGCGGTGGCGGCCGGCGGTCATCAGGTGCCGGTGGGGGCGGAAGTGGGGTGAGATCCCGGTGAACGCGGACAGGAAGCGTTGCGCCCCGCCGACGCTGCGGAAGCCTTTCATCGCGCGTTCACGCTGCCGGGTGGGCTGGTGGGAGTTCTCCGCCCGGTTGTTCAATCCTTTGTGGGAACGGTGTTCCACTGAGGGCATGATCTCGCGGTGTGCGGCCCCGTAGGACTTCAGCTTGTCGGTGACGACCACCCTGGGCACCTGCCCGGTGGAGGTGAGGAGCCGGCGGAAGAAACGCCTGGCTGCAGCCTTGTCACGCCGGCTCTGGACCAGGATGTCGAGGACGTTGCCGTCCTGGTCGACGGCCCGCCACAAGTACTTCGACGCCCCGTTGATCTTGATGAAGACCTCGTCGAGGTGCCATTTGTCGCCGGGCTGCGGGCGTCGCCGGCGCAGCGCGTTCGCGTAGGCCTGGCCGAACTTCCGGCACCAGCGGCGGATGCTCTCGTAGGAGACGACGACGCCGCGCTCGAGCATCATCTCCTCGACTTCACGGAAGGAGAGGGGGAAGCGGAAGTACAGCCACACACAGTGCGAAATGATCTCCACCGGGTAGCGGTGGTTCGCGTATGACGGGACCACAGACGACACGACCGAACCCCTCCCCAGACGGACAACCCGAAGATCATCCCAGACCGCCACCGACAACGTGACAGCACCCCGCCCAGCTCATCCCGCACCCGCATAGCCAACGGCGGCGCCCCACGACCAGCCACCGCCCGCGCGACCCGCACCGTCACCTCAGGGACCTCGGGCCACTGCTCCGGCAGCAACGACATGACTCCCACCCCACCAGCCGGGAACGACAGAACCGGCCACCACCATGCCAACCGCCCGCCCTCACCGCAGGACACGACATTTGGCCAGCAGGATCCCTTGTGGGCACGGTGCTCCACGGAGGGCATCACTTCCCGGTGCGCCGCCCCGTACGACCTCAGCTTGTCGGTCACGACCACCCGGGGTACCTGCCCGGTGGAGGTGAGGAGCCGACGGAAGAAACGCCTGGCCGCAGCCTTGTCACGCTGGCTCTGGACCAGGATGTCCAGGACGTTTCCGTCGGCATCGACGGCCCGCCACAAGTACTTCTGCTTCCCGCCGATCTTGATGAACACCTCGTCGAGATGCCATTTATGGCCGGGCTGCGGGCGCCTGCGGCGCAGCGCGTTGGCGTAGGTCTGGCCGAACTTCAGACACCACCGGCGGATGCTCTCGTACGAGACGATCACGCCCCGCTCGAGCATCATCTCCTCCACCTCACGGAAGCTGAGGGGGAAGCGGAAGTACAGCCACACACAGTGCGAAATGATCTCCACCGGGTAACGGTGATTCGCATACGACGGCGTGCTGGACGACACGAACCCCACCCCTCACCGGACGGACAACCCGAAGATCATCTCACCCTGCCCCGACAACGTGACAAGGCCCGTAGCGGACCTTGAACCGCTCCTCGATCAGGACCCCGACCCGGGCCAGGGTCCACCGCTGATCCTCCCAGCCGTACGCCGTCGGCCCCGCCCGCAGAAGACCCTCCAGCTCCCGCTCCTGCTCCGCGCTCAGATACGAACTGCCGCCCGGCCCCCTGGACAGCAGGGCCCGACGGCCGCCCTCAGCCCAGGCCCGCCGCCACAGGCTGACACGGCTGCGGCGTCACCCCGAGCATCTGGGCGACCTTGCTCTGCCGCATCCCCTGTTCGAATAAATCAGCCGCCTGCAAACGTCGCCGCTCCAAATCAACTGGGCTCAACGACGCACGAGTTCGAGTCCCCATACACCCGGCATACCGAACCTGCCCAGATCATCAAACACGGCATCAAAGATCAGTACCAGGAGCTTCGTCGTTGCGTACAGCCCTTGACCCCCAACAGCCCGGCATCGCGGTCAGGTTGGAAAAGGCTCAGTGCCCCATCAAACAATCATGCCGCCGACAATGCGACAACGCCGCCCTCTCGCCGGCTCGACCCTACGTCCAGTCCGGATACGCCATGATGAATGCGCGTTCGAATTCGCGGAGCGCTGCCTGGGGGTCCATCACGTGGAAACGTTCCACCGCCGTGAGAACGACGTCGTAGGATCCGCTGTAAACGAGAGTGTCGAGATGGATTGTGTCCGTGTTGCATCCCTCCCGGTTTAGGTAGCAGTAAGCGTAGAAGGCTTTCGCGAGCGGAATGTCCCAATTCCGGTAATCGGCGCGGATGCTGTTCGCCGTGTACGCGTCCAGAGGGACGGGGAATCCCTGGCCGATGGGTATGTCCCACGTCATGGGCGCGTATGCTACCCGGCGGGCGGGCTGGGAGTTGTGCGTGCTCGCCGGGGCCGAGTTCGCCCGTGTCGTGTGCCCTGTCCGGACGGCGTTCCGGACGGCGTTCACCGCCTGTGGGGCAGCCTCCTTCGCAAGCCTTTGCTGTTCCCATACCGGTAGGCGCTGCTTGCACGCCGCCAGGCTCTGCTCCATCGACTTCAGCGTCGCCCGGTAGCCGATTTCCTTGGGAGCGCCGGCCGTCAAGCCGGAGGATTCAAATTCTGGTCGAAGTCTCTCCATTATTCCGTACGCGACACCGGTGGGCTTCTCCTTGGCGACCCGCTCGAATTCGCGTTTGGAGTCGACTGCCCGTTGCAGGTTCCGGATTCTCTCGTCCTGAACTCCGGATGCGAGGACGACGGCGGAGTCTCTGCACCATCTGCGACCCGGGCGTCGGTCATAACCGGTAACGGCGCGTTCGTATCTCTCCTTGGATCGTTCCCATTCTTTGATCCGGGACGGTCCAAGGGTTTCCTTCGCGAGAGCCAGGAAATCGTCTTCCAACTTCTTCATGGAAGCGTCCACCGCTGATCTGGTGGTTTCTGCGACGCTCTCGACCCGGGCCTGCTTGACGCTGATCTTGGCGGCCGTCCGCTCCAGCGCGGCGCGGTGTTGCGAACCTGATGGTACGACTTTCAGCAGGTCATCGCGCTCCTTGAGTAGGCGATCCCATTGCGCCGTGCGGGCAATTACGTACTTCGAGGGATAGGAGCACCATTCTTCGGCCAGGTGGGCCAACTTCTTGATGCGCTCGCCGTGCTGCTTGGCCTGAACCGCTGCCTTCGCCTTGGTCCGGCCCGCTCTTACGGTCGCCTCGACCCTCGCGTATGTCTCAGAATCCCTTGTCTGGAATTTAGATTTCTCCATGTAGAAGTGAGGGTAGTAATTTCCGTATACCTTGGATATGTCGTAGTTCGCGCGCTTGAGTCGAGATGTCAAGGTCGTCAGGTCGCTACTCCGCAAAATATCCTTGACGCCGAGGTGCTGGCAGTACGAGAAAAAATGTTCCCGCGTCTTTCCGGCGAGTTCGGCGGGGCCGCTCGGAAGATCCTCGACGTAAACGTCCCGCCAAGTCACCGACGTGTATCCTAGTACTGTCGGCATTTCTCTGGGTATCGTCATTGGATTCCTTGATCGACCAGGGGTGGGCGGATGTTTCCGGTACGTTATAGTCCGGTCCGACCCGGAATTAAGGGCGGTTCGGGCAATTAATCGGACAGTCTCCTGGTGCTGAGCGGACGTTTCACAGTCCTCGGGGTGCTGTCACGTTGTCGGTGGCGGGGTGGGATGATCTTCGGACTGTCCGTCCGGGGAGGGGGGCCGCTCGTGTTGTCGAGCACGCCGTCGTATAAAAACCACCGCTACCCGGCCGAGATCATCTCCCACTGTGTGTGGCTGTACTTCCGCTTCCCCCTCTCCTTCCGTGAGGTGGAGGAGATGATGCTCGAGCGGGGTGTGGTCGTCTCCTACGAGACCGTCCGTCGGTGGTGCCTGAAGTTCGGCCAGACTTACGCCAATGCGCTGCGCCGACGGCGCCCGAGGCCGGGCGATAAATGGCATTTCGACGAGGTCTTCGTCAAGATCGGCGGGGTCCAAAAGTACCTGTGGCGGGCTGTGGACGCCGACGGCAACGTCCTCGACATCCTCGTGCAGAACCGTCGTGACAAGGCTCTCCCACCAGCCAACGAGGCAGCGGGAACGGGCGATGAAAGGATTCCGCAGCCCCGGCCCCGCGCAGCGGTTCTTGTCTGCGTTCACCGGGATCTCACCCCACTTCCGCACCGGACGCCACCTCATCACCGCCCGCCGCCACCGCTTCGAGATGACCGTCCGCTTCACGATCTGGAACCAGATCACCGGCGCCGCCGGCATGCCCTCCGATGCCTGAGCAACCAGCCGTTGAAGGGGCCCTGTCACGTTGTCGGAGCGATCTGGGATGATCTTCGGGTTGCCTGTCCGGGGAGGGGCTCGACCGTGTCGTCTGTGGTGCCGTCGTACAAGAATCACCGCTACCCGGCCGAGATCATTTCGCACTGTGTATGGCTGTACTTCCGCTTCCCCCTCAGCTTCCGCGAAGTCGAGGAGCTGATGCTCGAGCGGGGCGTGATCGTGTCCTACGAGACCATCCGCCGCTGGTGCCTGAAGTTCGGCCAGACCTATGCCAATGCCTTGCGCCGCAGGCGTCCGCAGCCCGGCGATAAATGGCACCTGGACGAGGTCTTCATCAAGATCGGCGGGGTGCAGAAGTACTTGTGGCGGGCCGTGGACGCCGCCGGCAACGTCCTGGACATCCTGGTCCAGAATCGACGTGACAAGGCTGCGGCCAGGCGTTTCTTCCGTCGGCTCCTCACCTCTACCGGGCGGGTGCCCCGGGTGATCGTCACCGACAAGCTGGCCTCGTACGGGGCGGCGCATCGTGAGGTGATGCCGTCGGTGGAGCACCGTGCTCACAAGGGGTTGAACAACCGGGCGGAGAACTCCCACCAGCCCACGAGGCAACGCGAACGGGCGATGAAAGGGTTCCGCAGCCCGGGCGGAGCGCAGCGCTTCTTGTTCGCGTTCGCTGGGATCTCACCCCACTTCCGACCTCACCGGCACCTCATGAGCGCCGGCCGCTACCGCTTCGAAATGAGGGTCCGCTTCACGATCTGGGACCAGATCACCGGCGCCGCCGGCGTACCCGCCACCGTCTGAGCAGCAGACCGCCCGCGGCCTCTCCCTGCTCTCAAACAATCACACCCCCGACAACGTGACAGTGCCCGTCGCATGACGCTGCGGGGACGCCGGTTTCCACGGGCCGGGCCTGCGGTACTGCTCCCCTCTTGGGCTCGTCGGGGTGGGCGCCCGGCGGTCAGGTGACGGCCGGGAGTGTGGTGAGTCGCCGCCAGGCCAGGGTGAACGCCCCGGCCCAGGGCCAGGTGGTCTCGATTCGCAGCCAACGGCGTCGGGCGTGTTTCGCAAGGCGGGCGGGCAGGTGGTAGAGGCGAAAGCGCATGGTGTCCGGCTCGGCGTCGGCCAGGTCCCCCTGGTCGTGCAGGGTCAGCAGTCGCGGTGCTGTCAAGTTGATGGGTGGGCCTTGGGCCTGGGATGATCGCGGGGTTTGTTGATCGTCGGGGAGGGCCTGCTGTGGAGTCCGTCGAGACCACGCCGTCGTACAAGGGCTTCCGGTTCCCGGTGGAGATCATCTCCGAGGCGGTGTGGCTGTACCACCGAGGGCTTCCGTGATGCGGGCCGGACCCAACGGTTCCTGTCCGCATTCAGCCGGATCTCACCCCACTTCCGGCCCCGCCGCCACCTGCTCACCGCCACCGGCTACCGCACCGAAATGATCATCCGCTTCGCCATATGGGACCAGATCGCCGGGGTCACCGTCATGCCCACCACGGCCTGACCCAGCGCGACCACTCTGCCCACCATGCCCTGACGCACCATCAGCCAGCCAGCCCACGAACAACTTGACATCACCTCCCAGACCCCCGAGCATCGGGGCGGCGGCCGTCAGTGGTGAGTGAGGGTGGCGCCTTCGTTGTTGACGGTGACGTTGGGGCTGTGGACGTTGACAGTGCCTCCGTAGGCATTGATGACGCTCTGGCCGTAGGCGTCGACGTGTATGTCGGCGTTCGCTGAGATGGTGACCTGTGCGTGGTCGCTGACGATGATGTGGGCGACACCACTCGCTGCTGTGATGGTGGTCTGGCCGGAGGCGTTGACAGTTCCCCCAGTCACGTGGGTGATGGTGGTCTGGCCGGAGGCGTTGACAGTTCCCCCAGTCACGTGGGTGATGGCGGCTTGGTCGGAGGCGTTAACGGTTCCCCCGGTCACGTGGGTGATGGTCGCGTTGTGAAAGATGTCTGCTGTTCCGCCGGTCACTGTCGTGATCGTGACCTGTTCCTGGGCGCTCAGAGTTCCGCCGGCCATGCTGCCGATTGTCACTTGACCGCCTGCGTTGATCTGTCCGCCAGTGACGTCGGTGATGGTGGCCTGCCCGGTGATCGATACCTCTCCACCATTAACGGTCGTGATCGCCGCCTGCTTGCTGGCGTAGACGTCTCCGCCTTCCACGGTGGTGATCGTCGTGCTGCTGCCCGCGATGACTTCTCCATCAACGACCCTGGTGATGTGGGCGTCGCGGTGGGTTTCGACCCATCCACCCGTCACTGCGCTCAGGCGTCCTGGACCGTACAGGTGGGGGCGCCCCGACCAGATGGTCAGGTCACTGCCCTCTCCAGGGGTGAACATCGGCCGCCGCCTCTCACCGAGAGACTGGTCAAGTTCAGACTGGGTGTAGATCGTGCGGACGAAATCGTCAGGGAGCGAAGCGCGGCTGGTGGGCTTCACCTCACCCGGGGGACGCATCAGCTCAACGGCCTCGCGCAGACTCTGGTTGACCTGAGCCAGGCGGGCCAGATCCTCCGCCGACAGGTACCTCAGGACCTCGTACCACATCTCCACAGGAATACCGGTGTCAGCGAGGACGCTGAGAACGGCGCCTTCGTGCCATGCCTGTAGGCGTTTGTAAAATGCCCGCAAAAGCTCGGGGCTGGCATTCCGGAGCCGGGGAGCCATAATCGCCCACACCGCCGAGGCAGCCCCGCTCAGTCCTTTTTGTACAGGTTCCATAATCAGTTTCTCCCTGAGGTCCATTCATCCGGCATGACACACCGGCATGACATGCCAACCGTCACGGAAACCTCATAGCAACCACAATCGCTACAAGGGCAGCATCCAGGGCACTCCACGACATCAGATAAGTGCCTGATTGATATCCCTGCAGGGCGTTGTCAGGTTGAGTGATTCTCGGGGGCATCTTCTGGTTCGGGACGTGTCTGGCCGTGGTAGTGGTGTCTGTTTCAGGTGGCCGCGGGCAGGCCTGCGGTGCCGGTGATCTGGTCCCAGATGGCGAAGCGGATGATCATTTCGGTGCGGTAGCCGGTGGCGGTGAGGCAGGGCTAATTCATAGTCGTGTTGATCATGCTGCGTTGCAGGTCAGGCGAGTCCGAGGAGGTCGAGTGGGCGGGTGAACGGGGTGTAGGAGGTCTCGCGGAGGCACTGTCACGTTGTCGGCGGCGTGATCGTTTGATTGCGCGTCAGGGTGTGCCAGGGCCTGGTAGAGGGCGTAATTCAGGCCGCGGCAAGCAGGCTCGTGCTGCCGGTGATCTGGTTCCAGACGGTGAAGCGGATCATCATCTCGAAGCGGTGGCCGCCGGCGGTCATCAGGTGCCGGTGGGGCCGGAAGTGGGGTGAGATTCCGGTGAACGCGGCCAGGAACCGTTGCGCCCCACCCGGGCTGCGGAACCCTTTCATCGCGCGTTCCCGCTGCCTCGTTGGCTGGTGGGAGTTCTCGGCCCGGTTGTTCAAGCCCTTGTGGGCACGGTGCTCCACGGAGGGCATCACTTCCCGGTGCGCCGCCCCGTACGACTTCAGCTTGTCGGTCACGACCACCCGGGGTACCGGAGGTGAGGAGCCGACGGAAGAAACGCCTGGCCGCAGCCTTGTCACGGCGATTCTGGACGAGGATGTCGAGGACGTTTCCGTCGGCATCGACGGCCCGCCACAAGTACTTCTGCTTCCCGCCGATCTTGATGAACACCTCGTCGAGATGCTTCCCAATGCTGCTGTCAAGCCGCTTCGGTGACGGTGGGTGCGACTTGGTAGCGCCGTCCGTCACGGATGAGGGCCAGGGCTCCGTCGTTCTCGCGGTCGGCCCGAAGCTGCCGGTATGGGTCTGATATCCCAAGTTGGCGGTGGTGAGCGGTTCGTGGCAGAAGGGCGGATACGCCTGCAGCACGGCTTCCGGTGATCATGGAGTGTCGAGTTCGCTGATCACCACAACGGAAGACCGTGCCTGCTGCGCCATCATCACCCATCCCCTCCGGGCTGGGCCAACTCGCGGGCTGTGATCGGGCCTGCCCCGACGAGCTGCCCGACCTGCTGGCACGGCTATCTTGCCTGCCCGACCCGCGCCGGCGCCGGGGCCGCCGGCACCCGCTGCCGTACGTCCTGGCCGTGGCCGCCTGCGCGGTCCTGGCCGGAGCGAAGTCCCTCACCGCGATCGCCGAGTGGGCCGCCGATGCCTCTGACCGGCTGTTGTTCTGCTGCGGGGCCGCGCTGCGCGATCCGGACCGGCCCTGCCGGGCGCCCAGCGAGGCGACCGTGCGCCGGGTACTGCAGCGCATCGACGGCGACGCGTTCGATGCGGCGATCGGTGGCTGGCTCACCGCTCGCGCGGACGCCTCCCGCGCCGCCGACCAGGACAGACACCCGCCGTCCCGCCCGGTGCGGGCAGCGATTGCGGTGGACGGCAAGTCCCTGCGCGGCGCGATTCGCGCCGACGGCCGCCGCGTCCACCTGCTCTCCACGCTGCGCGGCGACGGCATCGTGCTGGCCCAGCGTGCGGTCGACGCCAAGAGCAACGAGATCACGGCGTTCCGGCCACTGCTGGACCCACTGGACCTGACCGGCGCGGTCGTGACCTTCGATGCACTGCTGACCCAGACCGACCACGCGAAGTTCCTGGTCGAGGAGAAGAACGCGCACTACATCGCCGGCACTGTCACGTTGTCGGGGGTGTGATTGTTTGAGAGCAGGGAGAGGCCGCGGGCGGTCTGCTGCTCAGACGGTGGCGGGTACGCCGGCGGCGCCGGTGATCTGGTCCCAGATCGTGAAGCGGACCCTCATTTCGAAGCGGTAGCGGCCGGCGCTCATGAGGTGCCGGTGAGGTCGGAAGTGGGGTGAGATCCCAGCGAACGCGAACAAGAAGCGCTGCGCTCCGCCCGGGCTGCGGAACCCTTTCATCGCCCGTTCGCGTTGCCTCGTGGGCTGGTGGGAGTTCTCCGCCCGGTTGTTCAACCCCTTGTGAGCACGGTGCTCCACCGACGGCATCACCTCACGATGCGCCGCCCCGTACGAGGCCAGCTTGTCGGTGACGATCACCCGGGGCACCCGCCCGGTAGAGGTGAGGAGCCGACGGAAGAAACGCCTGGCCGCAGCCTTGTCACGTCGATTCTGGACCAGGATGTCCAGGACGTTGCCGGCGGCGTCCACGGCCCGCCACAAGTACTTCTGCACCCCGCCGATCTTGATGAAGACCTCGTCCAGGTGCCATTTATCGCCGGGCTGCGGACGCCTGCGGCGCAAGGCATTGGCATAGGTCTGGCCGAACTTCAGGCACCAGCGGCGGATGGTCTCGTAGGACACGATCACGCCCCGCTCGAGCATCAGCTCCTCGACTTCGCGGAAGCTGAGGGGGAAGCGGAAGTACAGCCATACACAGTGCGAAATGATCTCGGCCGGGTAGCGGTGATTCTTGTACGACGGCACCACAGACGACACGGTCGAGCCCCTCCCCGGACAGGCAACCCGAAGATCATCCCAGATCGCTCCGACAACGTGACAGGGCCATGCGACGGCCCACCTCACCGGCACCGAGGACATTACGGGCGAACCGCCGCGACGATCACAGCCGAAAGGCGGCTGAAGGATCAGGGTTAATTCACCCTCCAAGAAAAAGCAAATCTACCGCCTTCCGGAATTCATTGGCGTATTTGACGGCATCCATGTGATATTGAAGCTTAACGATCTTGTCCGGGGTGAAGTTTACTGATATTTCCGCAAAGTATGCATTCTGATCTGAAAAGACTCGATCGTGCAGTTTTTTCAGTTTCCTATTTGCGCGATTTACAACTTCTTCATATTCCCGATTCTTCTCGTCCGTGCCGGATTTGAACATCGCCACCTTGAGATCCAGGGCATTACTTAGCAAGTCCAAAATTTGCTTGAACCCTTCCTCGTATATACCCTGACTTGGTGCCTTGTCTCTCAGTATCTCCTTCGTGTGCAAAATCTCCTCTTTGGCTTTCGCGATTAGAAATTCTGCACTGTCTCGGGGGCGTGGAATGTAAATCCTGAATTCCCAGATTGGAGGTTTCGGGCCGCCCGCTCCTGCGTTACGGTTTATTTTGGGATTGCTGAATGCCGACGCGCTTTCGGGATGATATTCGTCCAGATAGCCCGCATCGGCAGGCTCTATCAGACTCTGCACTGCAATTTTGAGATTCTGGCGTTCGCCGTGCATGTGGTGCTTAGGGTCAAAGTTTTGCGAATCATCAAGATATGAAATGAAAGAGTGCGCAGATGTTCTGGCCCCCTTGGCGGAATGGTAGGCATAGTTATGATCGATGGGCTTTCCACTCTGCCGTTCCCACAGGTCGTATCGGATACTGTCCAAATCGTTATACAAGGCCGACAGCGTCTTCTTGATGGCAGGGTCCGCCCAGCCAAGTTCCCGGCCGTTCTTTACCGAGTCTCGGACCCGGACGATGTCGGCAAGAAGTCGCCCGTAGTTACTATTGAGGTTCTTCTGGTCGAGGATTTGAGCCGAACCGCGAAATTCGAAGGTTACGTCATCTCGCCCCGGGGCGATAGTCCAGTACTGCTGAAATTCCTCTAGCTGCAGTTTGCAATTTAGTCCATCCCCGAGCGGCTTTCCGTCGACCATGACCTCGGAAGAATTGCAAAACTTCCCGCTACTGCTTTCGACATATTCATGAACGACAAGTGGCAGCTGTCCCGATTCTCCAGAGTATTTAGAAAAATACAACGGAATGAACTCTGCTCCGCACGCCCAGCCCACCAGGCGATCCTGGTAAGTAACCTTTCCATCCGGATAGGCTTTAAAGTCATTTGCATCTACATGTGTGGTCGATTCCATTTTTTCTCCAATTTCGATCGGCCATCAAATTTGACGACTTAACTCCTTACTTTATATTCCCGTTCCCTTTCTTAAGGCATTCCTTCGGATAAGGTGTTCCTCACGTTCCACTGCAGGGCTAATTCATAGTCGTGTTGATCATGTTGCGTTGCAGGTCAGGGGCAGTCCGAGGAGGTCGAGGGGGCGGGTGAACGGGGTGTAGGAGGTCTCGCGGAGGTGCTGTCAAGTTGATGGGTGGGCCTTGGGCTTGGGATGATCGCGGGGTTTGTTGATCGTCGGGGAGGGCCTGCTGTGGAGTCCGTCGAGACCACGCCGTCGTACAAGGGCTTCCGGTTCCCGGTGGAGATCATCTCCGAGGCGGTGTGGCTGTACCACCGTTTCCCGCTCAGCTACCGCGAGGTCGAGGAACTGCTGCTGGCCCGAGGAATCATCGTCTCTCACGAGACGATCCGGATGTGGTGCGAGAAGTTCGGGCCCCAGTACGCGGCCGCCCTGCGCCGCCGCCGTCGGCCGCAGGCCGGCGACAAGTGGCACTTGGACGAGGTCTTCGTCAAGATCAACGGGGTCCGGCACTACCTGTGGCGGGCCGTGGATCAGGACGGCAACGTCCTGGACATCGTGCTCCAGTCGAGGCGCAACGCGAAGGCAGCCAAGCGGTTCCTGGCCAAGTTGATGAAGAAGCAGCGCCGGGTACCCAGCGTGCTGGTCACCGACAAGCTGAAGAGCTACGGCACCGCCCACCGCGTGCTGATGCCCTCGGTCGAGCATCGCTCGCACAAGGGACTAAACAATCGGGCCGAGAACAGCCGCCAGCCCACCCGCCAGCGCGAACGCGCGATGAAGGGCTTCCGTGATGCGGGCCGGACCCAACGATTCCTGTCCGCATTCAGCCGGATCTCACCCCACTTCCGGCCCCGCCGCCACCTGCTCACCGCCACCGGCTACCGCACCGAAATGATCATCCGCTTCGCCATATGGGACCAGATCGCCGGGGTCACCGTCATGCCCACCACGGCCTGACCCAGCGCGACCACTCTGCCCCACCATGCCCTGACGCACCATCAGCCAGCCAGCCCACGAACAACTTGACAGCACCCTGGCCATCCCCGAGAGCCGGAAGGACTGAGGGTGGGAGCGAAGCGGACACCCAACGGGCCGTAGGCCCGGACCCCGTGAAACGGGGTCACTTCCCCCGCGCAGCGGGGGAGTCTCTGGGGCTGCGAAGCAGCTCCACTCCGGGTGGAGCGCAGCGGAACCCGGAGCTAGTCCGGAGCGAAGCGCAGGACCCCCGGCCCGAAGGGCCGGCCATAGCTCGGAGCGAAGCGCAGAGCTGGGCCCGAAGGGCCCCGGCCGAGCGCAGCGAGGCCGTTCAGTCTTGAGCGCGCAGCGCTCAGGT